>JBBSJZ010000029.1:0-21707 GCA_038256795.1 Pirellulales bacterium
ATAACCGGTGTCGATCGCATACATCAAGATCACCGCGAGCCCACCGGCCGCGAGCAATGTCGTGCGACGGTTTTGGTTCATGAGGATGCTTCCGGTAGCGTGAGTTCCGGCTCGCCATCGGTACCCGTTGGACTCGAGGAGGCGTCGGGCGTGGCTGGTACGAGCTTGGCCGACTCAGTGAAGACCTCTTCGTCGCGCTCGTCCAGCGGGGTGATCGGGAAGGCGATGCGTGCTTCGAATTGCCAGGGATACTCATCGTTATTCGCTTGCTCGCTCACTCGTTTGCTGGTGATCGAAAACTTGGCATCTCGCAGTGCGTTTTCTAACTCGGCGACGCGGTTGGGATCGTTCACCTGGACGGATAAATCAATGACCCCCGTGCTGCCATCGACGCTGGCCGACAATCGCCGCACATTGGCGAGTTGACCTTCTGGGAATCGGCTGGATAGCCGTTGCAGTTGGCCGAGCCAGTCGACTTGGTCGCCGAGCCATTGTTGAACCAATCGCGTTTCGTCAGCCTTTTCCTGCATCTTCGACGCGACACGCTCCGCCTCGACCAACTCTTGCTTTATTTCACTCACTCGGTTCTTCAGCTCACGCACGTCGGCGAGCATGGTATAGGAGCCGACGCCGAGACTGCCCAGTGCCATCGCCGCGATGGCTGCCCACCGTCGCACCGGACTGGGCGGTATCGGTGGAACCTTGGGATGAATGAGATCGACCGCCAGATGATGCTCGTGAAATACGAGTGCCGAAGCGACCAATACCGGATCTGCAAGTTGGCCCTGATTGACGTCGCTGGGCTGGAGGTTGGGTTCGGCGGGCATCGTCAAAGTCACGACGCGCGCACCCAGAGATTCGCACAGCGTGAGAGACACATCGATCGGCTGATTCGTGCCAAGCTGGCCGTCGGTTGGCGCGTCGAGTGGTCCTCGCGTTAAAACCAGCATCTCAGGCATTTCACCGGGCGAGACAAAATCCATCAGCGAAATGCTGCGTTGCACTTCCGTTTGGATTTGGTCGGTCAACGCGTCCACTTCGTGGCTTCCAGCGCGGAATGTTCGCAGCGATGCCAAACGGTGACCGCGGAAGAACGATAGCTCCACCTCGCCCTCATAGACCACGATCAAGACAGACAAGGGCGCTCGAAAAACACGTTGTTGACGAAGCTGGTAGAGCGGTGCGGTTTGCCTGGAAGTGAACGCTGCGAGTTGAAGCCCCGTCTGATGGGCCGCATCGGTCCAAGCGGCGAGCGCACTTTGTTCGAGTGAGAACGCGGCCGCGGTTCGGGAGCGTTTGGTCTCACCTTCGGACTGCACCGGGTTGGCATCATTGGCTTCAGTGGTGGTCGTTGAAATTGCGGCCGCTGGATTCGCGTTCGTCACGAGCGGCGGCGTCGCTCCGTCGAGCAACCGGTAATCAACGACAAGTTCATGCTCACCATCGCCGATCAATTGCTCGACTTCAGCGCGCACCAACGCAGCGACTTCAGCCTCATCCGCTGGAGGAATCTCGACCGTCGTCATCTCCAAATCGGTTCTCGGCAACAATAGCACTAACCGCGACGCGGCGATCTTGTTCGCGGTGAGATGTTGGTGCAAAACAGAAAGTGGCGGGCGTTCACTTTCTCGATCAATTGTCCCCCAAGTGACTGCCGCCAATGTTTCTTTGCGTTCCTCAACGACCAAGAAATAAACATTCACTTGGTCCCACGAAGCCACCACGATCGGACCACGCTTGGATGGCCCAATGAAGGAGTGCAGCAGTGGTAGGCGGCTAAGGAAGGTGGGAATCGGCATGATCCAAAGGGGTTTGTGATGATCGCTCGCCACGCAAATCATGGATGTTGAAACCGTTACCCCAAGCATCCCATTGACGAAAGTTTCGCAAAGCAACGTTTAGGGTTGAACCATCAATCGTTACCGTGCAGCGGAACGTCGGGAGACGCGAGTCCTTGAAGGCAACAATTTGTGCGTGGTAGCAATCACCTCCAACGGTGATCCAGGGCTGGAGTTTTAGGAAGGTGGGTAGATCGACAACGTTTTCAACGAATAACCAAGCGATCGTCGCTCGCGAAGTTCCCGAGCTACTCGGCGAAACCGCACCGGATTGCGATGCTCGACGAACGATAATCTGATCGGCAATCTCAGCAGTCATCGTCGGCACGCCTAGTAGCACCGCCCGCGGGGCCTCCATCACGTCGACTTGGCCGACAATCACGGAACTGGGATCCACCGTGACGTCGTCAACCAAGCTGCCAATATAGTTACTACGGTCACCAAAGTCATCCGAAAACGGGCTGCGCATGGTCAACGCTTTTCCAGCTGGTCGGGGTATGGCAACCGTGGCTCCGACCCATTCCAAACGATTGCCAATCCGTACGGATGCGGGAATCGAAAAATCAGGTGTCCACTCGGCAGCGGCGATCGTTGAACTTCCACCATCGTTGTTTGGCAAATTCCGAAGGCCAAATTGTCTCACCGCGATTACAAAATTTGCCCAATCCGCAGGCCAAATTTCAAGCAAATCTTGATGCAGTTGTTGCAGGTCCGAACCGTTGAGGAAGACACGCGGTCGACCGGCGAGACTCTCGTTCTTTTGCCCGCTATCGAACGTCAAAAAGTCTCGCCAGGCGGGAGGCGGGGCGGTGATTGATGGATCGCTCGAGTGCGTCTGGCCGGGCGAGTTTTGTTCAGTCAACAAGCTCAACTCGAGCGAATCAAGCTGGTAGTTTTGGTCCCAATCGCCACCCGTCCAACCCATCGCCCAGCGGCGTGTCCACTCGGACGCCCCGCTAGCGGCGCTCGCCGCATTACCAGCGCTACCCGATGAAGACTCGCTCATAAACGCTTCCAATCGATCATTCAAGCTTGCCGTGGTTGCCGGCGCCATGCCATTGATTTCATAAGCTCGCATGATCGCCTGGGCCATGGCAGCGTCCATTCCCGGCAAGTTCATCAGTGCTTTCGTCGCTTGCCCCGGCACAGCTTGTTCCCATTGGTCCAGAACCAGCAGATTAATTTTTGCGGATTCATTGGTGAGACCGAAACGCCACGGCTGAGCCGTCTCAATTGGCACCTCCGCTTCCCAAGCGTCCGCTGGTGCGAGCACAGAAAACGACCACGGGAGTTCGCCCCCTGCCGCCGTGTCGACGTTCGATTCGAGTGGCACAGCGGTGAAGGTCGCCAGAGCATCGCGATGCCAGGCCAAGCGGGTACCGCGTGGCTGTTGTATCGCGGCTCGTAGCAATTCGATGCCGCTCAGCGCCGTCAATCTCGCTTGCGCTCGTTCGATTTGCAGCTGGCTAGATCGGTACGCATCGGTCATTTGTTGATTGAACCCATACGCCGCCAGTGCGACCAAGGTGACAATCACCATCACCACCAACAGTGCCATACCGCTGCGTCGTCCTCTAATCATGCTGGACGATGCACCCGGTCAAAATTCTGCGAGCATAACTCATGTGGGCGAGTCTCTCTGTGACTCGGAATTTCCCGGCGTCTCGGAGAAACGCCGCGACATGTTGAAGGTATAAAACCTGTGCTGAGGTGGTTGGCTGAACTTCGCTTCCTTCAACCAACACCACGATCCGGACGTCGCGAGTTAGAGCCGCTGCGTCATCGACTTCTACGGTGGGAGCATCGACCACCGCAGAACTCTCGCTCGAAAACACGTCGTCGATAAAATCATTCACTGCAAACTCGTCAGCATCCTCAGGCTCCACTACGGGTGTTTCATACTCAGTCGACGCGGAGGGCAAGTCGAAACTCAATTCGATCGCACGTGGCAAACCGCCTTTCAGCTGACTGTCCCATTGGGTCTGCCACTCCTTTCCGTCGCTGTAGCGAAAACGAGGCGCGATTAAGTTGCGAATGCTGGCCGCAGGACGATCCGCTACCACACCAGAATCGGTCGGAAGTTCATCGTCGGTGATCCGATACAAGTCTGACGTGGTTAGCAGCTCTTCCGACGCTGACGATGACAAAGCATTGGACCAACGGTCAATCGGGATGAGCTCTCGTTGCACATCGAAAAGTTCTTCACCTGTTCTCGTTGTCGCAGCACTTTTGGTGTTCGTACTGCTGGCGATTTTGTAACTCAGGCGATGGACGGCAACCGGATCGATCGCGATTGCCGCATTTCGATTACCGGCATCGTGAGTTTGGGTCGTCGTGGTCAAGGGCTCGCTGGTGCGAGTGATCTCCGCAAGCCACGCGATCGGATCGGCTGCTGGAATCACATCGACCACAAAGCCTTGTTCGTCGCCCTTGAAAGGCTTCATCTCAGAGGACGATACTACGAATGACTGCGGGCGGATTAACGAAGAGCTCGGAAGAACTCGCGGCTCCATCAAACACGCCGCGTCGGATTCCAGCCACTGGCGAGCGACCCGAATCACTTGCATTTGGTAGTTCTGGCTCCAAGCTCGCTGCTCAGCGCCTCGGTAAGACTCTAAAATCGACCATGCGACCATTGAAAGCGTCGCTAGCAGGACGAGTGAGATCATCAATTCGAGAATCGTGTAGCCACAGCGACGATAGGGAGTTCGTGACCGCGCCTTGAAAAAGAACACGTCGACGAGTCTCTCCGAGACGTGTAGTTTCCAGCGTCTCCCAAGGACGCTGCTCAGTGGCTTTTCGACAGTCCTATTCATCGACATTCACGGCGATCCTAAGGCTTCCGACGCTGGGTTGACCGACGACATCGATGCCGTGCCTCGCGTCCAGCGAACCAAACGCACGATGCCTGAATCCGCCGAGCCCGATACCTCGCCACCGCTGTCGCTCGCTCGAAAAATGGAAACGACGATCCTCTTGAGTCGAGTTTCGGTATCCCCGATCGCCTCTACATCGGATTGCTCAATCCGAAAATTCCAACGCGGATCGGAGTCAAAGCTGCCCTCGGTTTCGGACTCGGCCTCAGTCCTACTTGCCAAAAATTCATCGAGTGTCGACTGAGCCATCTGCAAGGCGACCGTTCGCTCTTCGGCCTTGCGCGCCAATTGGCTTGCTTGTCCCACCAACGCAAACAGAGCCACTCCGCTACCGGCGAGCACGGCCGTAGCGATGACCATTTCCATCAATGAAAACCCGCCGCGTCGTTTCAGTCGAGCGTTCACCTCGAATACGACCGGTCGACGGACCGCGACTCGAGCTCAGTGGTTGCCGGCTCACTCGCTGGCACCGCGGCGATCTCCAGTGCATCGCCTGGCTCCGCCGCGCTCAATCGTTGAGTTCGCATCAACCCGGTGACCGCTTCGACTTCGAGTGCCACGCGACTGCCGGTCACCGAATCACGAAGCACGATCACTGCGTCACGCGTTTGCCCGCTGGGCAGAAACGGCAAGTACCACCGTGACTCCGGCGGACCTGGTGCATCACTCGACTCAGTCGCCGCGGACGACTCCTCCGCCTCGACATAGGTTCGCTGGTCCATCTGAACTTCGTCAACCACGATGTCACTCGGAAGTTCCCAAGAATCGATCTCCTGGGTCGGCTCATTGCTGGCCAACGCACTGGTTGCCCCGCCGATCGCACTGGCACCGGCGAGTTGCAGCGAGACCAACTCGTTCCATGGGCCGCGCCCGACGCAAGTCACTCCCGACTCAAATCGCATCAATCGCGGTTGCCCCTGGATAGCAGCCTCCTGTCGACAATCGGCAATCTGGGCCCGCAATTCGTTTGCCGCTTGCTGGACCGAACTGTCGGCCATCGGTCGACGCAAACTTGGCCACGCGACCGCACCAATCGCCACCATCATGGTCAAGACGATCATCAGTTCGAGAAGTGAGAACGCTGGTCGGCGCGTCGATTGATGGCTGCACATCACTTATGACTCTCTCGCACTTGAATCGGAATCGTCCACGTCTTCTTCGCCATCCGCAGGTCGGTTGGCGATGTCATCACCCGTCCCGGATTGTCCATCGGGACCCGCCGAAAGGATGCGAGGGAAGTCCGCCTGAGCGGTCTCACTGCCACTTTCCGCGACCTCAAACTCGTATTCGAAATCATTTCCCCAAGGATCGATGGGCAACTTGCCATCGATGTAGGGACCGGCCCACTTGCGAGCCAAACGCTCATCGTCGGGAGCTTTCAACAAAGCTTCCAAGCCGTCTTCGGTCGCCGGAAACACTTTCATATCGACAACATACATCTTCAATGCGGATGCCAAGTTACCGATTTGGACTTCTGCCGTGCGGATGTCGGCTTTCTGTTGTGAACCCAACAATCGTGGACCGACCATCGCGATTAGACCCACCAAAATGATCAACACGATCATCAATTCCAGCAGCGTAAAACCACTGCGTTTGCTACGTTGACGCTTCATGAGAATTCTCCTCTCTAGTTGACTGTTGAATTTAAATCGAAGACTGGCAGCAACACGCCCACGATCACAAACATGACCATGCCACCGATGAGCACGAGCATGAGCGGTTCGATCATTCGCACCATCACTTCTAATTGACGCTCGACTTTGCCATCAATGCGGTCGGCGATTTTCACGAGCACGTCGTCCAGCGTATTGGACTCTTCGGCGATGCGAATCATGGCCATGATTTGTGGTGGAATCAAACCGCTCGCCGCAAGCGGTTTCGCGAGCGTGTCGCCCGTTGTAATGTTTTCTGCCGACTTGAGCATCGCTCGCTGTAACAACCGATTGCCGGTCGATTCGCTACTGATCCTTAGCGATTTCAGTATCGGTACGCCGTTGCGAAGTAGCGTCCCGAGTACTCGGCAGGCACGCGACACCGCCGCGTCATGAAAGATATTACCCAGCACCGGAATCTTTAACTTCCAAGTGTCCCAGTTCGTGCGACCACTCTCGGTGGCCAAGTACTTCTTGATCCCCCACACGATGGCGATCGCTGGAAACGGTAGTAGCAACCCATAGTTGAGTAGCGTGTGGCTGACCGCCAACAACAACACCGTGATCGTCGGCAACCCCGCCCCCGTGGCTTCCAGCCGATCAAAAAAGGGTTGGAACTTGGGCACCAAGAATACCATCATGAGCGACGTGATCAGAGTTCCGACGACGCCTAAGATGATCGGATAGGCGAGTGCGCTGACGATTTTCGAACGCATTTCATCTTGCTTGCACAAGAATACGCTCGTCCGGTGCAGCGACTCTTCCAAGAATGCGCCCTCTTGCCCGGCACGAACCATGCTGAGGGTCAACTCGGAGAAGATCGCGGGCTCGTTCGCCATCGCTTGATCGAGCGTCGCACCTTCAGCGATCGCGTCGTGAATGCGTTTGACGGCCGTTTTTAATCGGGGGTTGATCGTGACGTCACAAAGGATCGACAACGCCTCCAACATCGGCACGCCGTTGTTGAGCAAGTCCGCGAGTTGCGTGCATAAGTCCGCGATCTGTTCTTTCTTGACTCGCTGGGGCAACTGGAAATTGCCAGCCATTCCGATCGCTGGCTTCACATCCGAAACGCTGACCGGATACAACGTTTGCTGACGCAATCGCTGCATGGCCGCGCGGCGTGTTTGAGCTGCGATCGTGCCCTCGCGACGCTCTCCGGTCGCTGTTTTTGCTACGTATGCGAAGTCTGGCATAATCTCAGTCCGCCTTCGTCACGCGAAGTACTTCGTCCACAGTCGTCACACCACTGCACGTTTTTTCCCAGCCATCACTGCGGAGCGTCTGCATCCCCGCTTCCATGGCCGCCTTCTTGATCAAGTTCGATGCCGCACGCTGAGTCGCCAAATCGCGAATCTTATCGTTCGTTACGAGCAACTCATAAATCCCCATCCGGCCCTTGTAGCCCGTGCCTCGGCATTGTTCGCAACCCTGCGGTCGGTACAGCGTACCGGTCAGTTTTTCGAGCGGGAAATCGTCGGGCAGTTCCGCGACGTTGGGGGTGTACTGCTGGCGACAATTGGGACACAGCCGCCGCACCAATCGCTGAGCCATCACGCCTTCGACGGTGCTGGCGACCAAGAATGGTTCCACACCCATGTCACACAAACGCATGAACGATCCGGCAGCGTCGTTGGTATGCAAGGTGCTGAATACCATGTGACCGGTGAGCGACGCTTGGGTAGCGTTTTCCGCCGTTTCCAAGTCACGAATTTCCCCAATCAGCACCACGTCCGGATCATGACGCAGGATCGCACGCAAGCATGCCGCGAATGTCAAACCCACTTTTTGTTGGACTTGAATTTGGTTGATGCCCTCGAGTTGGTACTCGATCGGGTCTTCGGTCGTGATGATCTTGGTGTCTTCGGATTTAATCTCGTTGAGCGAACTGTAGAGTGTCGTCGTCTTGCCGCTACCCGTTGGCCCAGTAACCAACACGATGCCGTGCGGCAAGCGAATCAGCTTTTGGAACTTTTGATAGGTGTCTTCGGGCATTCCGATATCACGCAGCGACAAACTGAGGTTCGATTTGTCGAGCACCCGCATCACGACGCCTTCGCCGTGCAACATGGGAATGATCGAAACTCGCAAATCGACTTCGCGACCCGCCACTCGCAATTTGATGCGTCCGTCTTGCGGAACTCGCTTTTCAGCGATGTTCATCTTCGACATGATTTTCAAGCGGCTGACGATCGCTGCTTGAAATTGGTTCATCTCCTGCGGGACACTCTGTCGCTGCAACACGCCATCGATCCGATAACGAAGTTTTAATCGGTGCTCCTGGGCCTCGATGTGAATATCGCTAGCCCGCGTCTCGACCGCTTCGCTGAGAATTTCGTTGACGAGCCGCACGACCGATGCCTGAGTCGCCGCTTCGGCGTCCTCGGAGCCATCGAGCTGTAACTCCTCGAGCATTTGGACATCGCCACTCTGCTGGCGCTGCATCGCGATCAGTCCGTCGATCGTTTCCGCACCGACGCCCAAGTTTTGCTTGATCAGTTGGCGAACTGTTTCTGGCGTGGCGACGACCGGGCGGACTTCGAGCGATAGCGCGGTAGCGATCGTATCGAAGGCTCCAAAAGCGAACGGATTACTGACAGCCAAACGGATCCAATTGCCCGATTTTTCGAGAGGAAAAACCTCATAGCGGTGGATCATCTTCAGCGGAAACCCGTCCAAGGCTGACGGACTCACTTGACTCTCTTCCGCGTCGAGCCATTCCAAACCCATGACCCGCGCTGTCTCCGCCAGTAGCGCGACGTCGCTTTCAAAGTCCCACTGGGCCGCCAAGGTGCCCAACTCGCTGCGATCTCGCAAGGAATCAGCGACTTGGCGAAGCTGCAATGCCGACAGAATGGGGGTGATTCCGGCTGCTTGAGTGATCATGGTAAGCGTCGCTCGGGGTGGGAGCCAAACGGGCACCAAGTCGAACCAGACGACGCACGTTCACAACAGGGGTCCCCCGCGAGCTCCTGCAATTCGCAGCACGGATCACGAGACCGACGATGGAAACGATGCGAGCCTTGCTCGCTAGCACGCGATTCAGCCGTCGAAAAAAACGCATGCAACGCAGCACCAGCCGCATCACAACCAGTCAATCCGACAACATCCTTGGCTTCGTTCTAGGTGGGATCAGGAACTCGATGGCGACCGTGCCATCGAGAGCCCCGATTGTTCTGGGGTGGGGATAACAGAGGGTTAGTCTACAGGAATCGCTTTGCGGAGTCAAAGTGGAACGATTGGGGAGGGGCATTTGGCCCGACCAGCCACGCACATCGTGTTTTGCCGCCCAAGATGCTGTATGGCGACCGAAGTTTTTTGATGGATGCAGTCGTGATGCCCAATCAATCACACCTTCGGTGTACTTTCGCAAGCGAATGGGGGATGCCGAAGAGGTACAGCGAATGAAAGCGATACACAGCAAGACAATTAATGACCGACTCGGTTTGGCAGGCGAATTTTCGCAGCTTGATCAGTTTGCTCCTCTCATTCGCGGCTCTGAACAATTCGACCACATTCGCCGATGTATCGCTGAGTACCCCTTGCAGGCGAAGCTCTAAAAAGACACCTTCCTTCTGTTTCAGAAACAGTTGTCCAGCGGGTAGCACCACGTCGCAGTGTCTCTCCGAGACGCTGAAATTAGCGAGTCTCAAAGTGACTCGTCTACCTGAGGCGTTTAAGGATTCCAACATGAACCTTCAGTTTTTTAAGTTCCTTCGCATTTGCGTCGCCTACGGTTTGCTGCTTACTCTGGTCAGCGTTGCTCACGCTCAGGACGACGCTGCGGCGCAGGGTGCGGTGACTCTGCACGGCCGCGGACTGCATGGGTACATCGGGTTTGAATCGAAAATGCCCCCCAACAAAGCGGACTATGCCGCCGGCGTCGGGTTCTACTCCGCAGTCTGGCCACTGATCGATCGACCGCTGGAAAATTTTCAAATCGGCTTAGCTTCAACCTGGATCATGCCCGACAATTCGGACAATAAAACTACCCCGCTCGCTCCCAAGGGAACCTACGCACGAGATCATTGGCCCGAGCGGGCGCCGACTTACGGTGCCGTATTTCAAACGCTTGAGGGCGGACTTGGTTACTGGGCCGGCAACCAGTTCCCGTACGGCCCGCCAAAATTCAGCATGAACGCGACGCCGCAGTGCTATGACTACGAGGTGGGGTCACCCGGTTGGGGTTTCTTCCGCAGCGGTGACCCACTGCCCGACAATCAATTGGGCGTGGCACAACTCAGTAATCGCATTCTGATTCCGCCCGATGGAATGCCATTCGACGGCAACCCCATGGGCCAGTTTTTTGGTTACACGTACATGGCTTTACCGCTGACTCAGACTGTTGACGGCGATCCCGAAAACGGGATCGCACCGACGGGTGATCAATCTTGGACGTGCTTCGTCAGTGCTGAAAACTTCAACGGCCCGCTGGCGTTCTATATCCCCGAAACTTGGAGCAAGATCGGCCAGTTGTTCGACTACCCCTTCATCTTTGGCCGCGGACTGGATAGCCGCGGTGGCGACGCCAACGGTGGAGCGATGGAAATCAATACGGTGCCGCGATTCGATGCCCAGGATGCCAGCGGCGTACGCTATTCCAAAATCCCTCAATTGCACTTCCCTGTCGATTCCCAAGGTCGTTCAATGCTCGTCCAGGACGTGACGTTCTATTCCAAGACAGCAATTTACAATCAAGTCGAGCGTTGGCGTGACGGCGGGCCAGTCGGCGATTCGCGGTTCGACCAGCAAGGGGCTTGGCACGCAACGCTGAAAACCCGCAGCCCGCGTTATGATCTTGCCGGCAAGCCCATCAACGATGTCGAAAAGCATTGCGATACCGCCGTGTTTGATGAAACGACCTGGGGGCTAACGTGGCTCAAAAAAGGCGAGGCTGGACTCGCGGAATTCCCTCAGTATTTCCGACACGACGGCGATCGACGGGTTGCCGTTCAAGCTACCGATGTGCCTCAAGAAACGGGTTTAAAAACACGTGAATTTGCGACAAAAAAACAGAGTCGCCCGTACTCCGCATCCATCGTCGGTGCTTGGAAAACGCCCGGCCCCAGTTCGGAAATGCAAACCGTGAAGCTCGCCGACGGTTCGACCGTGACCTATGCGTGGTATCGGTTCGTTGATCAGCCGAGTTTTCAGCAGTATCAATACAGCGATGCAAAAAAGGAACAACTACAAACGCTCGTGGAACAGATGCACATGCACTGGACCCCAGATCGCGAATATATGCCGCCACCAGGTCACGGAGTAAAGGCTTCACTCGACCCGGCACTGCTCGTTAGCCCGCCCGAAGGAAAGCAGATCGGCTACGTGCCCATTGTGATCGCTCAATCCTGATTTTTGAGTCGGATCAATACTTCGTTGCGACGTAGCGGTCCGGGCGTGAAAGGTGGATCGTAGGACGCTGCTTCCACGCCACTTTCCTGGGTTTCAGAATCGGGGGCGAACTCGGCTGCTTCGAGGCCTTTGGCTTCCATCCAGGTTCGCAGTTTGGCTTCGAATTCCTTGGCAAGCTTGGCGTCGAGGCGGCCGGAGAAACGTAGCACGGCAAAGCGTCCGCCGGCTCGCTTGCGGACGTCGACATCGGGACCGGTCGGTGACGGGACACCTTCGACGGCGACTTCCTTGGGCATCACAAATCCCATTTGGACCTCCGAGTCGGCTTTGTCGCTCTCCATGAACACGGGCGTGGTCATGGCGATTTTTTGGTCGGACTCGTTCGCACCGGAGATGTAGCGAAACAGTTTCATGAAACTGCCGTCGCGGCCTTGGGCATCGATCTTCGTTCGCGTGGCGACCAGCATCAGGTCGGGGTAGTCGCGGACTTCATAGGTGCCGTCGCTTTCAACGACCTCATACTCGGCCGATTCGTAGCCGGCTCGCGTGGCGCGATTGAACACGAAGACTCCAATCACGACCAAAACCGCGATCCCTGAGAAATAGATCATTCTTTGACGCATCGCTTTTTTATCCATAAAGAACACGTCGCAATCCGGCGGATCCGGGGACTCGTTGGGTAAGCTTACAAGGCTGAGTTGTTAATGTCCCTCACGGACAGATCAGTTCTTGACTTTGGGTGCATTTCGCAACCCGCTGCCTTTTCTAAAAAAATGCTTCGGCTTGGACACCGAGACGATTTTGACACTCAAACTTCACCTGCCCCCACGCCTTGTCCTTCTTCGAGCGAAACTGACTGCGATCGTTCCTCGCAATCACTACAGTTCCCGCATGACTTGATCGATCTGTCGCCGCACCGCCCAAGCTCGATTGGTCATGCTTGACATTTGCGGACAAACGCTCAGCGTAGTGTTGACTTGTTCCCGCAGGCTGGCTGACATCGCAACCCCGGGCATCGCGGACACTGTTTGCAGAGCTTGCATGTAGATGTCGGCGCACTGTCCATGATGGCCTGAGTTGAAAATTGGCACTCCCCGGTGAATCGCATCGTTCAGTACCGACATCGCCACGCTTCGCTGATCCGTCGCAGGCTTCGCCGCTGAAACGGTGCCTGATGAAGGCGCATCCGTTGGCAACAGGACGCGGTCGATGATGTGGATGACGCCATTGGACGCGTCGATGTCGGTTCGCAGCAAACGCGCATTATTAATATTTGCTCCACCGTCGGTGGCTGTGATCGTAATGGACGGTCCAGCCACGGTGGGAGCCGAAGGCAGCGCCAACGCGTCTTCGCTATAAACGCGTCCTGAGACTACGTGGTACTTTAGAATTTCTGCTAACTTGCTCTTGTTGCCCGGCTCTAAAAGGCTCGCGACGGTCCCCTTAGGTAATGCGGAGAAAGCTTCCTCCGTTGGCGCGAAAACCGTCAGCGGTCCATCACCATTGAGCGTTGGGACGAGGCCGGCGGCGTTGGCCGCAGCCAATAGAGTTCCGAACGACCCGCTGTTGCCGGCGACTTCAACGATGGTGCCCGCTTCGGGTAACAGGACCGAATCAACAACGTGAATGATCCCGTTGCTGCACTGGATATCTGTTTTTACGACGTTCGCAGAATCCACCGTCACGCCAGCGTCGCTTGCCGAAATATCCAGTCGCTGTCCGTTGACAGTCTTCGCACCTTGTAAACCGACGACGGCCGAAGCTGGCACGCGGCCAGCAACCACGTGGTACGTCAAGACGCTGACCAACCGGTCCTTGTTTTCGGGCTTGAGCAACGTTTCAACGGTACCCTTTGGCAACTTTGCGAAAGCCTCGTCTGTCGGAGCAAAGACGGTGAAAGGGCCTGTTCCGCTCAGCGTATCCACCAATCCGGCGGCCTTAACTGCTGCGACCAACGTTTCAAACGAACCCGATGCGACGGCAACCTGGACGAGATTGTTTGATTCCGACGGAACGGTGTCTGCAGCCGTGGTTTGTTGAGCCCATGTGGAGCTTGGTATCACGATCGTCGCAGCAAGAACAAAGCATGGGATTAATCGTAATGACATCTAGGACACTCCGGCAGCAAGTTAAATTCGAGGCACATCATCGGTTAGCAACCGAACTCTTTGAAGTATCCAATCAAGTCAAGTCGCTCCCCGGCCAGGCAGCGTTTCATGTGTGATTGTTCCGGCGGACAGTCCAATCAGAAGGTAAACGTCTTCATCTCACAATATGCATCATTTCGCGTGAGAGCGTCGATCGAAGGACACATCGACCATGTTCATTTGCTGATCGGAATGTCACCGTGTCCGTGACGGTGCAACTCAACGATCATGCCAGGTGCCGGATTGCCCCTCTGGTCCTCGACGATGCCACGAACGACTGGGACTGGCAGGATCGCAATTTTGTGGACGATGCTATCCGGATCGGCTGTCACTTCAAAATTGCACATGCTTCTTTGCTTTGGTAGCCCATGCAAATCGATGAGAGCTCCATGCACGTGTGCGTCTTTCATTCCGTTGCCGCGATGATCGACCACGCGTCCCCGAACCTCTTTTTTCGGATAGGCGATGACGTCAACCGTTGTGCTTTCCGCGGTGGTGAAGTTCAGCCTGTCGAACGGTGGCAACGGACGACTGAATTCGAAACGGATTGGCGGTGTCTTCACCCGCATGCCCGTCCCGGCATCATCGTTTCTTGCCTTGCGGGATCGTCAACAAGACCGGTTGATTGCTTAGCTCGGGAGCGGGTGGGGAAAGCTTGGAGCCTTGGAGTTTGTTTTCCCAGTCGACTTGGAGCAGTAAATCAAAACCGGGGTTTTGGGCTTTGATTTGGCAGGAACAGGGGCCGACGATGAAGCGACTCGCCAGATCGATTGTGTGGCGGACAATCCCTTCGCCCACTAAGGCGTACAGCACCCGTCCGCGACCGAGCACTGGAAACGCCATCGGCTCATCAAGCCCCGCGAGGTCCGCTTCGCTGCCGAGTAGCGATCGGAGCAAAAACTGTTCTTTTAGATCGCTGCGATCGAGTGTCAGAATCGAGAAGCCAATTCGCAATTCAATGGCATTGTTGGGGTCGTAAAACTCATCCGCAATGATCTCTTCTTGCGGCGGCAATTCGAGTTGCTGTTGATTGAGTTTGACATATTCTTCCAAACGATTCTTTGCTGCGGTATCGAATTCTTGATTGCCACACGGAACGAAGATCCACACGGCTGACTCGCCGCTGAGCAATTGATCAACGAGCTTTTGGCGCGCAGGTGAATGGAGCAGTCGCGAGACCGATTCGTCCGTGAACGCGTCAACGTCGGCAACTCGATTGGGCAGACTCTGCGCGGCTCGTGGGTACAGCACCAACATCAACGGTTGATTGTCGACATGGTGCTCCTTCCACAATTTCCGCAGCGCTTCGTCGGTGGTTGCCGTGACGTCAACCGAGCGGGCCATGACATTGGCGGATGTTCCTTGACTTAGCTTGTCGAGACGCTCGGCGTCGGTACCCTGGAGGCCACCATTGCAGAGCACAATGACCTCGTAGGCATCCGATTCCCAACGTTCCAGCGCGTATCGGAACACGGGCACCTGGCAAGCGACCGCGACTGAGGCAAACACGAACGTGATCAGGACTGGAAACGCAGCCGCAATGCGATTCATCACTGAGTCTCCTCCACCTGCCGGATCTCAATCCCCGAGATCACGGGTTCACCGACGCGAGGCACCAACTCGACATGGAGGGTCTCGGTGACCAACACGTTGCTGGCCTCGAGCACCGCCGAAGCGGCGGCCGTTTTGCCGCTGGAGTCCAGCGAGATGTCGCCGGTCGCTTGGTCACCATTGATTTTGACCGTAAATTTTTTCAAGTCGCTGCCGAGTGGTTTCGGCACGCCAAAGTGCAAGCGGATGTCGTAGCGCCGCGGCTCGAGCTTGCTCTCTGACTTTTTCTTGCCGTCGATTCGCAGATCAATTTCCAGGTCCGTGATGCCTTCGAATCCCGAAGCTAGCACCCAAGGCAGCTCGTGTGACTGGATAACCGACGAATGGTGTTGAAATGTCTTGGCCTGAGAATTGGTGCGAATCGAGAACTTAGGCGATGGTCCTGCGACCGCTGGGTACTCGAGCCACAGCACACCCTGTGCATCACGTCGATCACCGGGAGCTGCAAAATTGATGGCCAGTGAACGAATCGGCTGGCCCGTCTTGGCGTACTCGGCTTCATCGCTGGCGACCATCGAATTGACGCTCCACATTTCCACATCGGGCATGTGAACCAGTGCCAATGACGTTTGATTCTGGTAAGCACAACTGCACGTTCGTGTGTAGTCCGGCGCGTTGAGCACACCGTCGGCGACAACGAGATTGGACGTGCAACCCGATTTGAAGCCACCGATATTGCCGGTCCCGGACTCCGTTAACAAGTCATAGAACGCTGCCGCACCCGAGCGGAACGTGAGCAGATTTTCGCTGGCGATGATGCTGTTGCAACCGTACGCACGCGTGATCCGCCAAGGCTGCTGCTTGCCGGTGAGCGGATTCGTGATCAGCTTGGGTTTCCCCGAATGGATGGAATAAGCGCCGGCGGATTCGGCGTTCGAGTTGGTGCCCGTGATGATCAGATCGTGGTGCAAGATGCAAGGACCCGTGTACTGAAGCGAATCATCTTTCCAACGCAGTGAGCCGTCCTCGCCCGAGTACACGGCCATGCCGTGAGACGACTCGATCGACAGTCGGTCGCTGGCCTTGGACGTGGCTTGCAGCAGCGCATCGTGCTCAGCGTTGTAACCGAGCCAAGTTCCGAAGACGTTGTCCGTGATTTGCCACTGGACTTTGCCGGTGCGATAGTCGAACGCGACGATGCGATGCCCGATCGTGTTCGCTCGACCGCGACGAGCGAGGGCGTCGGAAACGAGTTGGGGTTGCTTGTCGAGACAGAAGACTTTGTTGTCTCCAGCGATCACGCCGTTGTGCCAGAACGAATGATTCGCCGCGATTTTCCAAAGTTGCTTGCCGGAGTAACGGTCGAAGCCAATCAGCGACTGACTCGCGGCCCGGTCGAGACTCTTGGACGCAAAGCCCGCCTTGTTCCCCTTCATCTCCTTGTCGGATTCAAACTTGAGCTCGTGACGACGCCCATAGTCCGCGAAGCCAGCACCCCCGATGAGCACGTCTTGGTAGACGCCGACGTATGCCCACGATTCAGTCTCGCCGCTCTCCGTTTTCGGCATCACAATTTGCGTGAGCGTCTCACCCGTCGCCGGATCGAGAACGTGACACAGACTGCCTTCGATGATGTAGACACGGTCTTCGGTAGCCACGTAGTTCGTGCCGCGGCCGTTCGCGCCGGGAATGTGATTTTGGTTGTATTTGGGATCCAGCGGTGTGTCTTCGTAAGACTCATCGAAGTAGACATCGAACGTGCCGAGATCTTCGAAGCGGCGCTGCCACAGGACACGGCCGGTGTAAACATCACGGGCACTGAGTTGATTGATTCCCTGGATGAATAAGCGGCCGCCAATGACTTGCTCGGGCGGTCCATGTCCGTGACGCGGCAAAACGTCGGTGTTACTGTTGCCGCCGAACCACAGCACGCCCAAGGGCAGCTTAACGCGATGGTCATCGGACTTGACGGTATTGGCAATATCACCGTATTGGTGCGTCCAATTCGCTGCCCCAGGCAGCTTACCGACGCGACTCACGGTCACTCCGTAGTCGCTGACTTGCACGTCAGCCTGTTCAAGTTCAAGCGACTCGATGTGAGAGGCTAAAGCTGCGGGATCATCGTCGCACAGCAAGTGCAGCTTGCCACCGTAGGGGCGAACGGATTGGTAGATTTTGGCGAGCGAGGCGTCTTGGATAGAATGACGAGCCGCGCTGTCGATGATCACATTGTCGGCAACGTACTGCGGGGCGATCAGCGGCGAAGGATGGACGGTGACGCGGCCGTACAGCCCAGCGGCATCGAGTTGACCACGCAACTTCGCGATCGCCAGTGCGTCATTCGCGATGTCGTCGCCGATGGTGACGATGGCGAGTTGTTCACATTCGGATTGCTGAGCGAGGGCGGTCGCCAGTGGTGAATCGGCGCTGCCATAGAAGAATGAGTAGCCCGCGTCCGTGCCCAGTATGTCGGCCGCCAGCTTCGCGAGTTTTTCGTCCACCACATTCACCCCAGGTTGGGACTGAACCTGCGCTGTCTCGACAGGAATCGGCGTCGTTCCGGATCCCCAAACCATGAGCTGGCCGTCGAGCGTTACCGCGAACAGCTTGTCATCGGCAGCGAGTAAGCGCTCAATACCAGCTTCGACGGCGATTGTTCGCGAGAGGGTTGCTGGTGAGTCGCCCTGTGGTAAACGGATGAACGTCACTGCGTCTTTGCCAGCAGCGACGAGTTCAGCACCACAAAGAATTAGATCTCCCGAACCGTCGGCCGTTATTTCCCAAACGAGTTTATCCTCGGCATCGTAACAACGCACCATTCCGTCTTGGGCGGTGTACACGAGCCCTTGGTTGAGCACTGGTTCATTGGGCATGAATGCTGTTTTTTTGCCGGTTAGCAAATTGAACGCACGGGTCCCCTTGATGCGAGTGTGAACGTAGAAACGTTCGTCGGTCGCTGCGACAAAAGAACCGCCCGTGCCTTTGCCGCCAGCGTTGAGTTCAAAGTATTCGAGCTTTCCCGTGGCGCGATCAAATACGGCCGGAACGCTACGTCCGCCTGGCACGACCAGTTTGTCGCGGGTCGCCACCAGTGCCCCCTGGGGAGCGACACCCGCGAACGATGGGGCGCTGTGCGGTTGCTCGATGAATTGAGATCCGGTGCTATCGTTGACCCAGTGAACTTCGCCGGTTGCTGCATCCAGGGCGTAGATAAACGTTCCCATGAACGGCCACACGCTGGAGGCAAAGTACACGATATCATCGCGAACCACGGGACCGCCCCGCGAGGGCCATGCGGAGACAAGTCGTCGATTGCCGATCGCTTGTTGCCGCGTCGGGGCCGCGTCGAATTTCCAGCGGAGCGATCCGTCGGCGATCGCCACGCAATAAAGGCGTCCATCGTCGCTCGTGAGCAGCACGCTATCGCGGTAGCCCACCGGCGCCAATCGCACGGGCGCCTCCGTGAAGAAACTCCAGAGCAGCCGACCGCGATCCGCATCGAGTGCGACGAGTTTACATTCGTCATTGAATGCGACGATGACGCGACCATCGACCACGATCGGTTCCAAGACGCGATCGTAAGTCATCAAGTCAAGATTGAGTGGGTCGTCCCAGGCCGGCACGCGAGGCGTCCACGACTGCGTCCACTGAAGTTGCAAATCCTCAGGCAACACTTGTGCAGTTCGCGCCGACCGCTCGGCATCGCATCGCCACATCGGCCAATCGGCGGCGGAAGCGATTGTCGTGAGCGCGAACGACATCAGCAGGAAGACAATTGGAGCGGGCATGGGGCTCTTTAAAAAAGGCGGGAAAAAGCCGCGTGCCCCAAGCGTTGCCAAGGGCCTTCAACGGAAACCCCATTTTAGCGTAATTCAACCAACAAGGTTGCCAACACTCATCCAATTCCTCCAAGTACCCCCGGCAGGATTCGAACCTGCGACCGGCGCATTAGAAGTGCGCTGCTCTATCCAGCTGAGCTACGAGGGCGTGTTTAGCCGCGCGAAGCGTAGCATGGAGGTGACGGCGATGCAAATGCGGGTGAGTGCCGACTTGAGGTCTGGTGGAGTCAATGATGAAGACGAAGTTCGGGCGACGGCGCATCTCGCTCGTCAACGGAATCAGGAGCACCCTCGGGCACTTGCAAGAGGTGTCGGACGTTCCATCGCGACTCCGACGTCGACACTGATATGAACGAATGGGTCATCCACTTCGATCGGCTCATGGAAGTAATCGATGACCGATTCGCGAGAACGCGAGGAGCTACTTGGATTCTTCGCCCGGGCGGATGCTCTCGAAGTATTCTCGCACGGTCTCACGGTGACCGAGTGGAAGGGGTTCGCTATCGAGGACCGCTTCGGCTTGAGCGCGGAATTTCTCGTAACGACGGGCGAATTGACGCGCCGCATCCTGTTCGCCTTCGGGGGCTTCGATCACTTCGGATTCACTGGGTCCGTCCCCCTGTACTCCCGAGATATGTTCTTCACGCCGGTTGGAGTCGAGTTTTGTTGATTCACCGTCGTTGGCGGAGCCCGTCTTTCCCAAACCCCATTTCTGGGACGGGCTCTGAGTCTTGGCGGCTTTGCTGCCGGGTTTCGCACATTGCCCAGCACACTCGCTCTTGCACTTTCCCAGACGGCTCAGTTGAGATGCCATGCACTCACCGATCTTCTTGCAATTGCCTTGTTTTTTGCATTGAGTGGCGAGCTTGCGCAATCCGCTCTTGCACTGCGACTCGTTTTGTTTCTCGAGACCTTCTTGCAGCTCCGCAGCGGCGGCAGAGAGTTGGCCCTGCTCACCGGGCGACAGCTTGGCGAGGAATTTCTTCAAGTTATCCGCAACCGCGCGGCGTTCTTTGTCTGAAATCTGATTCGGATCGATGGTCTCAAGTTTCTCGCTCGCCTTGTCGTAGTCTCCCGCTTCCATCGCGGCGGCGGCTTGCTTCATCATTTCCGAGGGCGTGAGGGCCTCGGCCAGTCCCTTCATCTGGGCATCGGTCATCTCGAGTTGCATGGAATCGCGAGCTTCCGCGATGGCTTGCTCCATCTCCGATAGTGTCGCCATCATATCAGCTTCGTCGATCGATTTCTCTTCGAGCTCTTCCACCAGATCGGCAAGTTT
This sequence comes from Pirellulales bacterium, assembly GCA_038256795.1. Lineage (GTDB taxonomy): Bacteria > Planctomycetota > Planctomycetia > Pirellulales > Pirellulaceae > JBBSJZ01. The sequence continues at coordinate 20,535 of JBBSJZ010000029.1, forward strand.
TTTAGTTAACTCGTCGAGCTCAGGATTATCGACATCGTCTTGCTTGAGTTGCTCGATCTCTTCGAGCATCGTTTGCCGAAGCGAGGACGCTTGCTCGGCAGCGAGCAGCACCGGTCGCGCGTCGAACGCATCGCCTCGATTGAAGTTGCCGAAGGTCAGAATGGCAACGGACAAGGTTGCCATCACGAGGCCTGAATGGACAACGGTTCGATTGGGTTGGATCGGGACACAATCTACGGCGCGGACCTGCTGAAGATGCCGCTCAGCGTCGGCGACTTGCAGTTGCCGGACTCGTTCGGAACTGTCCACAAATTGCAGCGCCGTGACCGCACGATCCTTGAGCGCGTAGTAGGTATCGACAAGGTTCGCGGCTCGTGCGTCGTTGACCGGTGGAATCGCTCCGATGGCGGCACCGATTCCGCTGCACACCACGACCGCAGCCGCCAGCCACCAGAAACTGATTGGCACCACCGCAACACTGACCATCGCCAACATGAGCGCCACGAAACAACCGACGGCCAGCCCCACCGTGGCAGCATTAACGCTGCTGCGTAACCGCAGTCGCCGGCGGACGGTGGCTAAAATAGCGTGGACGTTGGACATCGTGGACGCCTTTCAACAAAAGTGTACGGAAAGTTCGACATCAATCAGTATACGGGGTCCCGGCCGGTCGGGGGGAGTCAGGAAATCGAAGAGATTTCAATTCTTCGCAATCCGACATCGATCATGAAAAGCGCGAGCGCCGACATCAGCAGGTAGGGCCAGAGCGGGACACCGCGTCGCGCAGTTCGCTCGTCCGGACCGAGGATTTTCGCGGCTGACACTGAATATTGGCCGCCGCTCACCTCGGCGATCTCACGCAACTGGGTCTCGTTGGTCGGTAACATTCGTAGTTCGTCGGGGTAGCCGATCACGAGGGAGCGTGCTTGGCGGACGGGATCGCCGCCGCCGCGTGATTGTGATAGATCCAACTGGTACGACCCACGCTGGGCGGTATCGAACGACGCTTCGTAGCGTCCCGGTGCTGTTTGGGTCATTTCAAGTTTGCTCGTTTTGAGCTGGGGATCGATCACCGTCATGGCGGTCGGTTGATCGTCCAGAAAATTGCCTTGGCTGTCGACGGCGTCGAGCACCACGGTTGTCCGCCCATCGCTCGTTTCGACCTCGACGAAC
>JBBSJZ010000030.1:0-21706 GCA_038256795.1 Pirellulales bacterium
GACTGGTTTCGGCGAGTAGGGTCGGGTTGTCATTCGTGACCCTGCAACCGGAGCTGTTGATGAAATCAGTGTGATTGTCTACAAAAACGAAGCCGTCACGCTCAGTCCAAGAACGTTGCGAGTCTCAAGTCTCGGCAAAACGATTTGGGAAAGAAATCGAACGGCGAAGACAACTGAGATTTGCGTGGACGTAGCCGCGAAAGGCCGTGATGATCTTGTGACTCGAACTACGGTCGTGTACGACGTGCAGCGATTTGTTCCACTGAGACAAACAGTGGCCATGGTCACCGCGAAGGGAGCACGGGACATCATGAAAGAGACCTACGAGTGTGAAGTGATCAATGGCGTGACACTTCCGGTCCAAGTGCTTGGCGAACGATCAAGCTCAGAAAAAGTCGACGGAACGAATGTCGGCTTCACACGACAGTACGATTGGCGGCTTGATTGGCGATCAGTCAACGAAGGTATTCCGCAGGAAATCGAAATCGGCCCGCAATCGTTACTGGATACCGAAAAACTGTTGAAGTTGCTAACGCCTGACGCGGTCCCCTGATGCTCGCCGTTTAGCATCGCAAGTATCCAATCGATTGTGCTTCAAATGTTGCCTACGCCTTCAGCGTTCCGCGTGCGTGAAAGTTGCGGATTTCGTTGACGTACACGAGTGCTGGTGCATGACTCGACAAAAACGCGACGATCGCTGATGTGCTCATCGACCAAGCGCCAGCGACCAGACTCGGTTGACCCCCGGCGGCGTGGAGGTCGTTGAGGATCAATGCCAGCACCGCTGGTTTGATGACGTTCTCCTCATTGATTCGCAATCTCGAGCCGCGGAACTGATCTCGCAATTGTGCTTCGGCGAGTTGGGCGGGAGTATCAAAGATGGATGGCGAGCGGAGGCCGATTGCGAGTCGAAAACGCAATCGCGATAAGGCAACGACACGGTTCTGCTGCTGACTTCGTCGTTCGGTCGCTTCACCAACGATGCCGTGCTGCAGCAGTGTCAGAAACACGCCGCTGCTGGTCTTGTTGCGATGCTGGCCGCCCGGACCACTGCGCCGCTGGGTTCGCAATTCGCACCGTTTGAGAAGCTCGTCGGGATCGATCGTGGCCGGGTGAGGCGCGTCGACCTGTACCGCCGGAAAACGCTCGTGCGGCGCCGGCGGTATCGCTTGAATCTTCGGACTTTGGTCGGCGCCTCTATCCACGTAGCCACACCTTGAACCCGTCGGCAAGGTCGCCCGCGAGCGATCGGTTGCCCAGGTGCACGACGACCTCACACTGGGTTCCGATTGAACCGAAAAAGGGTTCGTCATCGACTCTCGCGAGCGGGCACGTCGCTTGGAAAAACGCCGCGTTCGTGACGGAACTCGTCTCAGCAACGGCGGGCGAAAACGAGTCGATTTGACTCCAGTCCACGGTAGCGGTGCCCCCGGCTTGATGGATGGCGACTCGATTTCCAACCGCTAGGTGCTGATAGTCGCGAGCGTCAATCGAGAGAGCTATTCTTCGTGACCGAGTCGGGCTGATGCGGCACCATGCACCGGACGCTAGTGCTCCGAGGCCTTGCATCCGCAGCAAACTCTGACTGCTATCGTCGCTATCCGTTCGAGCAACTGCCAGTGGTTCATTTGCATCCGGTGGCAGCACGATTCCGGTGACGGGTGCCAGGACCTGGTTTTGAAACTCGCGCCGCTCCGCCGCTTGCCACCGACTTTGCATTGCCGCTTCACTCGCCTTTAAAATTTCCCAATGCTTTGCATCATTCCGCCGATCGAGCGCCGAACGGTCCGAATTTTGTCGACTTAAACTTGCGAGTCGATACTGGCTCCGCATGCGCAGCGAATCGAGCACCGCATCGGGATTATCAATCGATAGCAGTCGTTGCCCGGCCGTGACGAGGCTACCGATTTCTGCATCGACGTGATGAATCGTGCCCGCTTGATGGACGTAAACGGTCACGGCATCCGCAGCCTCAATCCGTCCGAGCAAATGACGATACCGTGGCAGCGGCGTGAACAAGACCGCAACGACCGATGCGACCATCGCCAGTACGGACAAGTGCCGGCGCCAACTCGGCAGCGACGACCAACGTCCCGCGCCCGACATGACACCACCGAGCTTCTTTACCGACCGCAGCACGGCGACGAAGAATGCGACCGCGACAAACACGACGGCGATTGGCCGCAAGTGAATCGCAGCGAATAAATACACGACGAGTGATGCGATCGCGACCGCGATGAACACGCGGTAGACCGACGAGGCGGCGTGATAGATCGCGAGCCAGTAGACTCGTCGACTCTGGCGAAACGTGCGGTTCGACCCGCGACCACCCACCACGCGGTCGATGAAGCGAGACGCGGCTTCTCGGGCTTCGCCGCGAAGATTCACACTGCCGACGAGATCGCCGAGTGCGTGATACCCGTCGTACCGCATCAATGGGTTGGCATTGAACACGAGTGTACTCACGCCACACACCAAGATCACATACACGAAGAACAATTGCCAACCGGGATCGCGACTCGCGTACCAGCCCAGCATCGCGAGCGAGGCAACGATGAGTTCGACATAAATCCCCGCCAACATCACGCCGCAGCGCGATGCCGCACGCGGCACACGCCAGACATCGGTGACGTCGCAATACGGACACGGCATACCGCACATCACGAGCACGCCGATCTCACCGCATCGGGCTCCGACTCGCCGGCAAGCGATCGCATGAGACAACTCATGAATGAGTTTGGTCATCACAAAGACAGCCGCCAGCGCCAACGGATGCAACTGGGCGACGAACACCGGCATCCGCACCACTGCGTCCATCCATTGCTCTCGAGACGATATCGAGATCAGCATCGCTGCGGCCATGAGCAGGCTCCAGCACAGAATCGCGGTTGACGAAAACAGAATATCCGTTCGAGGCGCTAGCCACGCCGCGACTCGATCGATCGATCCGAGTGGAATGCGAAATACCAGCGGCGAAAAACGAGGCTGGGTCGATTCAGTTCGCGTCCGCAGCCAACCGGCTCCCGCCGCTTGTTGCCACAAGGTGGGTTCCGCCACACCGCTATTCAACAGCGTCCAAGCTCGCTCGCTGATGCGCGAAAACCGACCACTGATTTCATCGATCACCATCCGCTGCGCGCGAGTCCGACCGGGTGTGACGACGCACGCCAGATCCGATCGCAAACGCGGATGAACGACGGGTCGATCGCTCATCGAGGTGATCCGCTACGCATTGGCTTTGGCTTTCGAATCATCGGTCGACGCGATTGTCCTGGGATGCACGCGATCGATTCGCGATCGATGCCGGGGCGTGAACTCTCATGCTGACTTCGGCACCGGGGAGCAATTTCCAAACCTGGGCGGATGACATGGCGGCATTCGCGGGCGACATCGCTTCGTTTACAACCTCGGCGTGCAATCGATAGCGTCCACCGGGCATCACGTACGGGTCGACCGACAACACACGTCCTCGTACCGATCGGGCTTCGTTACTCGCACGATCCGTCCAATGCACACTCACCGGCAACCCCGCGCAGTGCTCGGGCCCGATCGTCGCACTATCCAATAACGCGTGGATGTGCAATCGATCCATCCTCGCAATCGTCGCCACGGTCTCACCGGTTTGAACCCATTCACCGACACGCTTGTGGACTTCGAGCACAACACCGGCCAGGGGTGCTTCGGCGTGCAGGTTGCGAAGTTGGTCATCCAGCAACGACAACTCGGCCTCCGCCAAGTCGACGGCGATCTCCGCTTCCTCTTGTCGCTTAATCGCCTGGTCAATCTCCAACTCACCTCGCTTCACGGCGAGTTGTAATCGTCTCAGTTGTCCGGTAGCAACGGCGCCACCAAAATCGTTGTGGATGGCGCGACTCGCATCGAGTTCCGCCTCCGCTTCAGCTTTCGCCAATTCAGCATACTTCAATTCGGATTTATTACCTGATTGGGTCTTTGCCTGTTTTATCCTCAGTTCATGCAGCAGACGTTGATCTAATAGCAAACCATTATTCAATCGCACCAGTCGCGCGTTCGCGGCGACATTTTGGTTAATCGTCACGAAAACTTCAGCGACGTGTCCCGTCGCTAACGCCGGCACCTCGACTTCTTCGGCAAAACGTACGACGCAGTCCTGGACGTCCACACCCGACGCATCGGGTTCGATCGAAACGGATCTGTTGGACGTCCACAGCATGACGGCGAAGCAACATAAAATTCTCATAGGTCGCTCGGGATTCGTTGGTTGGGAGTGCCGAAGTACATTCGATAGTGTGATTGAAGCGAGACGATCGCATCCTGCAAGAGCGCGTACGCCAACGGAGCCGTGCCGCATCGGCAAACCACTTGCGCCGGTGACCCGTTCATGGGAGCCGACGTTAACGCTTCATTGAGGGTCGCGCCCGATTTCGAGTCGAGTCGAATCAGGACGCTATTGGTGGACATCGACTCAGCGGTTGATTGACGCGCCGGACCGACTTGGCCCAGCGATGCGGGCCAAACGTTTGCCGGGTCCATCTGCAACGTGACCGCAAGCGTGAGCGTCGCGTCACGAGCCGACGATCGCAATTGAGAGATCCGATTCTGTGGAACATCCGCTTCCACGATCCACTCGGTATCGCGATCGACGATGCCAAGCATGTATTCACCGCGGTGGAGCGGGCGTCCACTGAGGTGTTGGTCGAGTTGCCAGGCATCGACGACTCCATCACCGCTGGCACGCATCACGAGCGAACCACGAATGTCTTCGAGCAGTGCCAGTTGTTGATCGATGCCGCGCAGTTCTTCGCCGGCGAGGTCACGTTCGTGTTGCAATTCTCCGGTGCGATCCGAGCGATGTGATGCAGTATCAACGAGCTTTTGGGTCCAACTCGTTTGCTGCTCCACGAGCACGGCGCGTCGACCGATGAGTGTGGCAATTTGCTGGTCGAGATCATCGTCGTGCAGCGTCACGAGCGGATCGCCTTTCTGCACCCGATCACCGTGACGAACATGCACCGTTTCAACGACGGCATCACGACCGGCAGAGAAGTTTTGCAGCGTCGCCGGTCTCAGCTTGCCCGGGGCGACCACGGTGAGCGGAACAGGAACGCAAGCTGCGAGAATCCCGAGCGAGATCATCACCAAGGCCAATAGCTTTCGCTTGACACCATGCGGTTGTGCAAGTCGACTCGCATCACCGGCAAAAAATGCCGTTAAACGCCGCACTCCGGGAAAGGACTCCAATCGCGCGGCATGCTTGAGTGCGAGTTCGGCATGCCCCAGACCATAAGTAATCGCATCGCGAGCGCCCGCGTCAAGTTCGCGACCATCGTCAGCCACCAAGCACACCAACCGCAATGTTGACGCGGCGGAAGCCGACCCTACCCAAGCCACCGCAAGTTCTTGGCTCGATCCCACTTCGGCTCGCGAAAGTTCGCTGCCGGATTCCGCTGCCCAGCGGATTTGCTGGGCCGCCGGCGAGTCCTGGTCAATGGTTGCGACGTAGCTCACCGCCAGCAATTCAGCTCGTGATCGAGACACTCGGCACAGCCCGACGCGATCGAGATTGAACGCGTCCGCGATTCCATCGACAAGCGATGACATGATCGTCGCCGCGCGATCACACGCGTGCATGTGCCGCACCATCGGTTCAATTTGCTGCAACACCGCGGCATGTTTGCGCAGCCGACGGACCTCGTCGGCACGCAGGAACTCCGCCGCCAAATCAGCCATTTGGGCGACGAACCGCAGGTACCCCCGCTGAGTCGCCACGCCGCCTTCGCCGTCCAGGAAAACTTCCAGAAGATAGTCGGCCGCGGGCGATGCTTCTGCCGCTTGGTGAGCGCCCGTTGACTCACGCGGATGGACTTCGATGGGCACGATGGCAACAGGAACGCGGGCCGGGTTCGCAGGCACATCGGGCTCCGAGGCACCCGGAGTCGGCGGCACCACGACGGGACCGCCCGCGATGCCGACCTCGTTCAACAGCAGCGCGTGAACGTCGCGTGCGGGCCCCTCGAAGGTTTCGTCGGTCGTGCGTCCCAGGCGAACGGCGACGTGCCAATCCGAATCTTGCAGTGGTCCGATGCCGTCGCCGCGTTTCCAAATCACGACGCCTTCAGCGGCCATGACGCGCAGCATGCGATCGGCGAGAAAGCTGAGAAACCGCTGCTGAGGTTGCGGCTGGCGAACCGCGGCAGCCACCTCACGCACAATCTCAGAAATCTCGCGGCGAGTCTCACTCACCCAACCATCGACATTGGCCGGCGCAGCATCACGCGGACCGCTACTCGCGGTGGGCGAAAACACGAACGGCGAGCTGGAAATGGCCGAAGTCACGTCATCGATTCATAGAGAGGAGTGGGTGAGGAACGTTCGGGCCCTTAATCCCACTTGAATTTTGGGGTGAGTCGTTTTGACGCTAGCCACGGGCTTGTCGTAAAACCGGGGCGATCGCGAAACGGCTCAAGAAGCCAATCCTGAATTTCATCACTGACCAACAAATAGGCTCAGGCCCCGAATCAAGTTCACTGATTAATTTCCGAGCCGCACTCTCGGGGGAGTAGCAAAACGAACGCCCCACTCGCAACGCCAGTTGTCCCTTTCCCACCGCCCGCCGGATTCCCACCGCCCGCCGGACCCACGAAGCCTTGCGGGCGAGGGCGCCAAGGATGTGGTGGCAAAATAAGCAATCTACGTGAGCTGTCGCGGATGTGCCGAACGCGAGTCCCGATTGATCGGTGTTTTGAGGGCGACACGAGCTTGGAGATCAATCGCTCCATCCATCGCGACCGATGTACATGATGCGATCCGGCCACCACGGATGAGATTCGCTGCCTCCGTGAAACTTTGATCGAAGTCGAACGAGCGGGGTCTGGTCTACTGCGGCGGTCGTTAACGTCGAATGAATCGAGTCTTCACAAGGAAAATTCAATGCACCAGCCCCATCAAGCCACCGCTCGGTCCATCGCCTGGGATGATGAAGTGATCCAACCACGTCAATCGTGGCTGACTCGCCAAGCCATCGCTGCCTTCTGGATCCTACTCGCCTGGGCCGTCGGGACCGTCGTCTTCGAACTCGGCGCGATCGGCTAGCGGGTCGCGGGCGGATGAGACGTCAGTGGTGGTTCGCCCCGACTTTGGCTAGAAAGCCAGACACGCCTCTCAATTGACCCCCTGGCATGCCGATCCTACATTGATGGGTTTTCCGTTCTCGAAATGCCTGGGGAGAATCCGCCTTGGAGGGATCAGCCATGAATCCTGGAGCGTCGCGTGTCGACGAAGCCATCGCTAAAGCCGATACGCTCATCGAGGCGATGGGATGGATCCGTCGTTTCCGTGGCAAGACCACCGTCATCAAACTCGGCGGTAGCGTGTTGGATGATGAGGAGGCGCTCAGTCATATACTGCTTGACGTGATCTTTATGGAAACCGTGGGCTTGCGGCCGGTGATTGTTCACGGCGGCGGCAAGGCGATTAACCGTGCGTTGGCTGAATCGGGCATTCAACCCAATTTCATTCGTGGTCGCCGCTACACCGATGAAGCAACGTTGCGGATCGTCGAAGCGACGCTCGCCGGGGATCTCAATCGTTTCATCACCACCGAGCTCGAGCGACTCGGCGGTCGCGGCATGAATTTGTCATTTGAAACGACCAACGTCCTCTTCGGTGGTAAGCTCGCCACGGAGGAGAACGAAGACCTCGGCTTTGTCGGCGATGTCACGCGTGTCGATCGTCAAGTCATCGAGGGTTTGACCTACACCGAACAAGTACCGGTCATCCCATCGATGTGCGAAGGCGACGATGGCCAACGTTACAATGTCAACGCGGATACCGCCGCGATGGCCGTGGCCCAAGCTCTCGGTGCGGAGAAACTCGTGTTCCTGTCCGACGTCAACGGTGTTCGCCGTGATAAGGACGACGCCGATTCAATCATTTACACGATGGACTCCACCGAAGCCCGTCAATTGATTCGCGATGGTGTTGTTGCGGGCGGGATGATTCCCAAAGTCGAAGCGTGTTTGCAAACCCTCGATCGCGGTGTCGGCAAGGTTCACATCATCGACGGTCGCCTGCGTCACTCGCTGCTACTAGAAGTATTCACGACACGAGGCGTGGGCACTGAGATTCATCGATGACCAACGACAAGTCGAATTCAATGAACCACTCGGTTGCTGCGACAGGTCTACGATGCACCGACGCTCGGGGCACGCAGTGGCTCGATGGCATGGCGGGCCGCGTGAGTCCATGGGGTCACGGCTTTGCTGGCGCCACCGAAGCCATCCAGGGTGCGGCGCCGAGTCGCTTCAGCATGGTCGAAGCGACCGCTGGGTCGCACGAATCGGCCGCCCTGGGATCGCTGCGTGAGCGTTTGCAGGGTGCCGGATTGCGTTCGCTCGAAGCGATGGTGGTGACTCCGTCGAGCGACGCGGCGATCGAACTCGCCGTGTTGGCCGCGCGACGCTGGGGTGTTCAGGGTTCGGTAGCTTCGGGTCGCTTTCGTACGATCGGACTCGTCGGCAGTGATCATGGACGTAGCGCACTTTGCCGAACGCTCAGCGGGCGACCCGAGTTGCATCGGAATCTCGGACCGATGATGGCCGGATTCGCCCACATTGCGATAGGCGATCTCGATGCGCTCAAGCGAAGTGTCGATGAACAATCCGTCGCGGTCATCGTCTCGCCGCTGGCGATTCACGACGCAGGAAAGTTACTGGACGCTGATTTCTTGCGTCAAATTCGCCGCGTTTGCGACGAGACCGGCGCGCTGCTGATCGCTGATGAATCGCGGGTTCCCTTCGGATCTTGTGGTGCATGGCTAACGACGCCGACGATCGCGGATATTGAACTTGACGCGGTGGTACTCTCCGCTGGTTTGTTTGCCGGATTGAGCGGCGCTATCTTGGTGGGTTTTCACGAGCTGGCGGCCATGACGGAGTATCCCAGTCCTGGTCATCCGTTGCTCGAAGCCGTCCTCGAGGCGACCCTGGCGAGTCTCCGTGATGACGATGGATTGGCCGCAGCGATGGAGACGCATCGCGGGCTGGCCGTCGAGCTAGCGGAAAGATTGAGTGAGTTTGAATTCATCCAAGACATTCACGCCAACGGCGCGAACCTGGGGATCGAGCTTGATGGACCAGCTCGAGAATTGATTGAATCAGCGGCACGCGAACACCTGTGGCTCGAGAGCGCGGGCGAGCACGCGGTGTGGATGCAGTTGCCGATGGTGATGGCGAAATCGGATCGCGATGAACTGTTATCGAAGTTTGTCACCGCGATTCAAACAACCGGTCGAATGGCGACCATGGCCAGCATTTAGATTTGCATTTTTTTCGAGAACTACCAGCGTGCAACACTTACTTTCGCTTTTCGATATCAATCCGCAAGAACTGCGGAGAATCCTCGCGACGGCTGCGCTGCTCAAGAGCAAATTGGCCGCCGGCGAGCGACCACCGATCCTCCAGCGCCGCGTGATGGCGATGTTGTTCGAGAAACCGAGCTTGCGGACCCGCGTGAGCTTCGAAGCCGGGATGGCCCAACTCGGCGGCGAAAGTTTGTTCCTCGGCGAAGACGTCGGTTGGGGAAAACGAGAGTCACCATCCGACTTCACTCGCGTGATCGGCGAATTTGTCGATGTGGTCGTTTGTCGTGCGAAGCAACATGATCGCATCATCGAGCTGGCCTCGTTCAATGCGGTTCCGATCATCAACGGCCTCACCGACGTGAGCCACCCGTGCCAAGCGATGGCCGACTTGATGACGATGCAGCAATCGTTTCCCGATTTGACCGGCAAGCACCTCGTTTTTGTCGGTGACGGCAACAATGTCGCTCGCAGCCTCGCGCTCTGCTGTGCCATGCTCGACGTCAGATTCACGCTCTCCAGTCCCCCGGGCTACCAACTCAACGAGAGGTGGCTCGAGAGAATCATGGAGCGCTACCCGCAAGCTCAAATCGAGCAAGTCCCCGATCCGATAGCGGCCGTTCGCACCGCCGACGCCGTGTACACGGATGTCTGGACGAGTATGGGCCAAGAGGCGGAAGCCGCCGTCCGCCGCAAGGTCTTCGCTGACTATCAAGTCAACTCGGCGCTGATGAAGATCGCGCCAAAACATGCTCGCGTGCTGCACTGCTTGCCCGCCGTCCGTGGCCAAGAGATCACCGACGACGTGATCGACAGTGAAAATAGTGACGTGATTCAACAGGCCGGTAACCGCATGCACGCGCAAAAAGGCTTGCTCGTGTGGTTACTCAACCGCGACTGGATCGACGCCAATGTGTTCCTTCATTAAATTCCCCACCAATCGATTGCCCACTTGATGAACGTCCCAGCGCGACCGGCTGACCAACTTCGTGACGTCCAGATCACGCGTCACTATCTCGAGTCGCATCCGGCCAGCGTGCTGTATCGCAGCGGTCGCACGATCGTACTCTGTACCGCCTCAATCGAACCGTCCGTGCCACCGTGGTTGGCCGGCAAAGGCAAGGGATGGGTCACAGCCGAGTACAACATGTTGCCCGGTAGCACCCAGCCGCGCAAAAGCCGCGAACGAGGCGGTAAGGTCGATGGACGCACCACTGAGATCCAGCGATTGATCGGTCGCTCGCTGCGCAGCATCGTCGATTTGAAGCGGCTGGGCGAGCAAATGATTACCGTCGATTGCGACGTGCTGCAAGCCGACGGGGGAACACGCACCGCATCGATCACGGGCGGTTTCATCGCCCTGGCCGATGCCGTTGCCATGATCCTGCCTGAATCAAAGATCGGTGATGGACCGCTCACCGATAGCGTCGCCGCCATCAGCGTCGGTGTGCTCGGTGACTTGGTGCAACTCGACTTGGACTACCAACTCGACTCCGCCGCCGACGTCGACATGAACGTCGTGATGACGGGCGGCGGACGTTTCATCGAGATCCAAGGAACCGGTGAAGAAGCGACGTTTGATGACGATCAACTCGCACGCATGCTCAGTCTCGCGAAACGTGGCATCGCCAATCTGACCCGCTTGCAACGCGATGCGCTAAGTTCCTAATGCCGCTGGCGGCTAGCCCTCACGACTCGAGCTTCTCCAACCGGCCCTCGAGGTCTTCAATGCGGTCGTTGAGTGCGTCAAGCCGAGCGATCAAGCGATCGACCGCCGTGTCCCCGGCACCCGACGAGCGGGAGTCGCCACCGCCGCTTGTCGTCGCCTTGGCCAACGATTCGGCTTCCTTCTCCAATTTTGCTTCGAGGTACTGGCGCTCTTCCGGCGGATACAACTGATGGGCAAACGTTTGGCCGCGTCCCGCGGGCGACATCGCCTCGACGAGACCCTTTTCGACCAACATGTCGAGTACCGTCTGCACGGCAGATAGGTCGTCGAAGTTGTGCATCCGCGACGCGCGACCGCGAAGCTCGCCCACCGTTTGCGGTCCACGAAGCAATAACTCCGTCATCACGGCGACTTCAGCGGCCTCGACGCCCATCCACTCGTAAGCGGCGTGCCGATACTTGTTCACGCGCCCGCTGCCCTGAATCTCACGCGCCGCGCCGGCGACTCGTAACTCATCGAGTGCCGCGGTGACATCGTCTTCGTCCACATTCATGACGGGCGAGCGATTCGATTTCTGGTTGCAACCGCTCACCAAACCCGCGATCGACAACGGATAACTATCCGGAGTCGTTTTGGCTTTCTCCACCAAGACACCCAAAACCCGACGGGCATTCTTGGACAATGGTTTGGGGGATGGACTGGCATCGGACATCGGTATTTCATACCTGTTGTGGAAGTACGTAAGCTAAGGCACACGAGAACCTTGCTCGATCCGATCCGCAGCTGCGGCGATCGCATCGGCTTGTTCACTTCGGCCCAACTGCTGGTAAGTGTAAGCGAGGTTTCGCATCGCGGGTACATTGCTGGGCTCGAGTTCCAAAACTCGCTCAAAAGTCGTTAGCGCCGCGGTGAGTTCGTTTTGGTTCACTTGCGTCACCCCCAGATTCAAGAGCGCGGCCGTGTTGCGAGGTGATTGCTCGAGAATGATCCTCAACTCGCTCTCCGCCGCTGAGAATGATGACTGCTGCAAATAAATCCGAGCCAAATTCAGCCGGATTTCGACATCGCTCGGATCGAGCTCGAGACATCGTTGGTAATTCTTCGTCGCCGCCTCAAAATTGCCTTGCACGGCCTCGAGCGTTCCTAGATTCCCGTAGGCCGACCCGAGTTTCGGATTGCTCGCCAAAGCACGTTCCACCATTTCACGCGATTCGTCGATGCGACCGGTCATGCCGTACACGGCCGCCAAGTTGTTGAGTGCCTTGGCATCGCGGGGACTAATCTCGACGGCCTCTTCGTACAATCGCTGCGCACCCACAAGATCACCTTGACCTTCGCGAGCCTTGCCAAGATTACTGACCGAGTCCGCGAACCTGGGTTTGAGCTTGATGGCCTCGATCAAATGAGTTTCTGCCTCCACGAAATCACCGCGCCGATTGAGCAGAGCACCCAGATTATTGTGCGCCATCCAACTCGTCGGATTGCGAGCGATCGTATCACGCCACAGTGTTTCCAAATTGGCGTAGATCAATGTTTGCTTCCAAGTCAAAGCGGCCAGCATGATCGTCAGGGCGGCAACCGCGACTCGCTGGCCTGTCGTCGCGGAATGATCGCTGGACCGAGTCACTCGGTTACTCACCGCGATCCCCACTTGGACGTACAGCACGATTAAGCCAATGCTCGCTAAGTACTGGAAGTGATCCGCGACAAAGGAAAATCGCATCGGATAAACATCAAAGAACCCCAGTGCCGGAAACAACGTGCCGCAGAAAAAGCACAAGGCGGCGACCGGACCACGACCGATCCGGCCGCGAAGCCGGTACAACCCGATAATCATTGCCAACACCAGCGCCGGGTAGAGGTACTGCCAAGCGACGCCCGCGTCGATGTCCCAGCGCGGATAGGTGAAGATCAAATCGATCGGAAAGAGTAGCTTGCCTGCATAAAAGCAAATCACACGACCGGCGACGAGAATCCGCTCCACGATCGTCAATTGCCAATCCATTCCTTCGGCGCCAACCTGGTACTTTTCTAACCACACCGTGAGCATTCCGAAGCCGATCCCGATCGCGAACATCGGCGACAAATCGATGATGCGTTGACGCGGAATCGTCCCCAGCTTCCACCAAATGACGACGAGCAATGCCGCGGGTAATGTCGACGTGACTGTCTTGCTGAGTAAAGCCGCAGCAAATAGCACGAGTGATAGCACATACCACCGCAGTCGCGATTCCTGGTCGGTGACACGATCGTCGCGTTTCAGCAATCCAGCGTGCCGCAGGTAGGCGTGCGCCGAGCTGAGATAGAACAATCCGGACAGCACGTTCTTTCGCTCGGTGATCCAAGCCACGGATTCCACGTGAACGGGATGGATCGCAAAGGTTAAACCGATGAGCCATGCCGCAGGTATTTCCAGCCGGCGGCACAATCGCCACAGCAGCAGCGAGTTGATGGTATGAATGAGAATGTTGACGACGTGGTAGCCCGGAGCAGCCAATCCCCAGGTCTGGTACTCCAACCAAAACGTCGAATGCACGAACGGATAATACTGAGGCGTGGCACTCGGATCAGTCCAAATCCGCACGAGCCCTGGCACGTCTCGTAAAGTATCGTTGTTGATGACGTAGTCGTCGTCATCCCAAATAAAACCTGCATTAATCGCCGGGAAATAGGCCAGTAGCATCAGACTTACCAGCCCCACGGCAAACCAGAGCGATTGTCGTGGACTCAGCGGCATATCGAAACTCGTCGAAAAGCAAACGAAGCTGTAGCGGATGGAGATCCAAATTCTCGGCCAAGCACTGATCGACCGCAAGCCTCATCCGCAAGCCTCAACCACGCGGTTGTACTCTCACGAATTGAAACGACGATGGATAACTTAGCACCCGCTCTCGAAGTGGCAGCCCAATTGCTTGCCACTGAGTTGCATCGCACTGGCAACCGAATCGTGCTTGCCGAGAGTTGCACCGGCGGACTCGTTGCGGCGACGTTGACAACAATTCCTGGTATCTCGAATCACTTTTGCGGTTCGGCGGTCACGTACCGCGGTGCAACCAAGATCGCATGGCTCGGTGTCAGCACCGAAGACGTCCATCGAGACGATGCGGTGAATGAAGAAGTGGCTCATCAAATGGCCGCAGCGGTCCTCGCCAACACACCCGAAGCGACACTCTCCGTCTCCGTCACCGGCCACCTCGGACCCGACGCGCCACCGCTGCTCGATGGCGTTGTCTTCATCGCAATCGCGAGCTCGGATTCATCGTTGACTGTCGAGCGACACCGACTCGCAACCACCAATCGACGCAATCGCCAGCACGAGGCTGCATCCTTGGTGATGCTCGCGGCTCGCGAATGGATCCTGCGTCGATGACCGATGACCGATGCTAGGCGGACGCGGCGATTACTTGGCGGCACCGACTTTGAAATCGGGATTTCCGATTCCGATGACGCCCGTTGCCACTCGCCCACCAGCGTCGCCGGACGGTTGGCTGGTCAGGTCGTCTTTGCCCGCGTGAACGACAAACGCACGCCCGAGGACGAAGTGCAACTTGGTATGCGAAGTGGTGATGTCGACTGACGCGGTGCCGTTTTCATCAGCGGTGATGTTTCCGAGGTCACCCGCGTGGCTCTCGGCCCCGGGGGCACCATGGCTGTGCCCGTGCGCGTCGTAGTGGCCGCCGGTTGCAGTGCCGTCGTTACCACGCAGGTCGCCGAAGCTGTGGATGTGGAAACCGTGCTCGCCGGGAGTCAACTTGTTGATCTTGCCGACAATCCGTAGCTCTTCGCCTTTCTGGGTCAAACGGAGCATGCCGTTGACTTTGCTTTCCTTGTTCGTTGGCCGGATCACAGCGACGCCGAACGTGGGCAACTCCATCGCGGCATGTTCGTGAGAATTTGCCGCTTTCTTGGTCGCTTCCTGGGCGCCGGCGGTGGTGGTGACGGCGACCGCGAAACAAGTGGCAAGCGTTGCAAGTAAGTGAAAGCGTTTCATCGTGGTAAATCTCCGAGGGGGTGTGGTAAAGAGCGATTGTTGAGCGTATCAGCACTCGATGTGCCAACAGAACCCTATTCTAACGGAACAATCGCCACAATGGTTGCGTCCGCGGCGTCGTCGGGTGGGCGCGACCCACTGCGCCGATGAAGATTTTCATCAGCGCATCCGGCGAAGGGAATGGCGAGACAGCACAGCGCAAACGCGAGGAACAGGAGCCCATAGAGTAATTGCAAATGCAAAATCGCGTCTGGCACGAGCATGGAATGGCTGTTTTTTTCCATGACCACCAACGACAGTGAAGCGATCGGTGCGGCCGAAATCGTTGATCCGCTGGCGAATCGTCGCACCCATCGGCGGGAATTCGTGCTCGCGACCATACCGGTCGCCGCGATCAAGGGCATCACGATCCAAATCCCAAGCCAAACGGCCCAGTAGTCCATTCCATCGATCGGCGCCGGATACCGTTTACCGATCGCCAGCAACACCGCTACCGCGAGCGTCAAAAAGACCATGCCCCCAAGCGAGAACTGGCGTGCCGGCCTCGTCCCGGTGACGCTGTCTCGCTTCCACGCTACACTCCCGAGCACGAAAAACAGTACCGTCTGGGCGATTGCCAACCCCGAAAGATGCAACCATTCTTGGAGGAGCACCGCCCAGACTTTGACCGCGCTGACGGTGTGCATTTCAATGCAATGGCTGCCGCTCAGTAGGATCGCGCCCACACTGACGATCGCGACGACGCTGACCAATCGCCGCGTGGTGCGAGTGAAGCTCATGGCGATCCAAACCGCTTGGCTAACGCACCCATAGATCAATCCGATTCCCAAGACTCGAACGAAGTCTAATCTTGAAGAGTCTTTGCCAATGTCGATCTGGCTCGATGAAAAATCCGCCAGCATCGTGAACATGATCGCGACAATGAAGACCACGAACGCGAGGGCAGTCCATTTTCCCCATCGCAATTCACCCCGGGTTGTTGGACTCATCCTACCGAAACGCTCATGCTCGCGAAGTGTTTGCGATTCATCGATTCAACCCGCAAACCGTAATTGAAACTGACTAACGATGGATCGTACCACTGAACCCGTCATTGCGGTGCTCGGCCACCCGATTGCGGGTAACGCCGCCCAATTTGCGATCCAGCGGGCGTTTGAGGCCATGAAATTGGATTGGCAAGTGCTCTCGTTCGATGTCGACCCCGAGCAACTCGCGGTGGCGCTCGATGGGCTCGCGGTGCTCGGCGTTGAGGGCGTTTTGGTCGACGAGAACCTCGCCGCTGCGGGGACGGCTTGGATCCGTGCGAGTGACGCCAATGCACCAACCTTCGACTGTTTGCATCGAGATCATAAGGCCATCGCGACGCAGCACGAAAACCGCTGGTTGGCCACTCACGCCGCCGGCCAGTGGTTGCTGAATACGATTCGTGATCACATCGCCGGCCGCCAGATCGGAAGTGTCCGGAACTCGCACGATGACAAATCTAAAATCACGCCCGAGCGATGGTCGGTCGCCGGTGCCGGCGATAACTCGATGCTTGATATCCTGCGACCGTTCACGAAGGAGCTCGACGAGGTAGCATTCGATTTAGAACGCGTGGACTCATTGAGCTTCATCGTCGTCTTGCCGCAGACTCAGCTAGTGCTCGTTGATTGGCCTCGCAATGAGGGATCGACCTTGGTCCTCGACCTATCAGGTCATTCGCAAGTGCTCGCGAAGCTCAGCGAGAAAGGCTATCGCGTCGTCACGAGCGAAGAACTCGTTGCGGGTATGCTCAGCCACTGCGTGCAGATCTGGACGGGACGTTTGCCGCCGATCGAGATATTGAGAGAAGCGATCGAAGAATATTCCGCCGTTTGATCCGCCACTCTCACTCCACGTTGCAATCCATGAGCATCGCTTCGACCGCTGACGACGATCCTCGATTGCTGCTTCGTAATGATCGGATCAACGACTCCCCAGAGAAACGACCGAGTCTGTGTTAAAAAAATCTCATCGAGCCAAGACGGCTTCCGTTCGCGACCAACTGATTCAAGCTGCCGCTCGACTGGCGGACCGCGTCGACACGATTGCGATCGAGCCGCCGGTAACGCATATCTACAACCCGCTTCGATACGCTTGGCAGCCCCACGTCGCGTATTTGGAACAGGCCAATGACGAGCGAATTCGAGTGCTGTTTTTGGGGATGAACCCAGGTCCTTGGGGAATGGCGCAAACGGGTGTGCCATTCGGCGAAGTGACCGCGGTACGCGACTGGATCGGCATTCGCGAGCCAGTCCAGCGTCCCGAGCCTGAACACCCCAAGAGGCCCGTGACCGGGTTTGAATGTGCTCGTAGCGAAGTCAGCGGCCGACGTTTGTGGGGATTGTTCCAGAAACATTTTGAGAACGCCGCACAGTTCTTTCAAGACTCGCTCGTCCTTAACTACTGCCCACTCGTGTTCATGGAAGCGTCGGGCAAGAATCGCACGCCCGACAAGCTCAGCAAAAGCGAACGTGTGGCGATCGAATCGGCGTGCGATGCACATCTCCGCGAAGCACTCGTCGCCAGCCGCTGTGAATTTGCGGTCGGCATCGGAGCCTACGCCGAGGCGGCGCTCTCGAAAGCGGTGCACTCCGTCTCGCATCCGTGCGTCGTGACTCGAATTCTACATCCCAGTCCCGCCTCACCAGCGGCGAATCGAGATTGGCAAGGTACCGTCACGTCACAATTGACCGTCGCTGGCATTTGGCCCCCAATTGCTTGATGCACGCTGGCATCACCGCTAGAGTGGAGCGATCGCCAGGGAGAACTGCGAGACATGCTCGACCAAGAACAGCGTCACACCAACGCCGCCGTATCCCCTTCAAAGAACGCGCAGCAACGTCTCGTTTGCCGAAAAGCACATTGGACTTCGGTCGTGTTTGCGTCCCTCGCCGTTGCACTCGGACTACTGTTCAATCTTCCCTTTCAATACGACGATCTCGTCGCTGGCTGGACAAAGGAATCATCAGTCGAGTTCCACTGGTTTAGCCAACTGAGTGAACGCAAGTGGGTGCATGGCGGCTTTCCGCTCACCTACTACTCGACCTTCGTGGGCCAAGATCGCGACAAAGAAGTCGTGTGGTTCGCATCGAATCTCGCTTTCAATGTGCTCGCTCTAACGCTCGTTGCTGGTGCCGTTTACTTCATCACTCGCTGGCGCTACCAAGTCACGATCCGACGCGGGATGTCACGTCGTCAGCAGATCATTTGCGACTCGCTCATCATCATCGCGGCGTTGTTGCCGATCAGCATCGGATTGACGCAGCGGTATTTCGAAACCGAACGACACTTTCAAGTCGCCAAGAACATTGGCCAACATGGCACCTGTTTCATCGGTTGCCGTGTCCCATCGATTCTGCGATCACGATTGCCCGGCGTGACGAGGTACTTCTTCACGCGGATCCGAATCGTGAATCTTATCAGCCCCAGCAATGAGCTGCTTCATGAAGTCGTTCACTTGGATACGCTGGTCGGACTTCGCGTGCTGGGTGGATCGGTGCGTGCCGAACACCTCGACCAACTTCGATCCAAACGCTTGTTCAATCTACTTCACCTCGACAATGCCAAGCTCACCTTGGCCGACATCGGCGCCATCAGCCGACTCGAAAATCTGGAAGAACTGAGTTTCGCGAGAACCAATCTGGACGGCGTTTTACTTCGACCGCTCGATCGGCTGCAGAAAATCAAAGTCATGAACTTGGTCCAAACGCCACTGCGCCTCAGCGATTTGGGAGAACCCGATTGGAAGTGGTCTGTGAGGCAGCTCTATCTGCCACGGCGCGCGAATGACGAGCCTGACCGAGTCGAGATCGATCGCTGGCCGCTGCTCCACACCATGGGAATCACGGACCCATCGACCCGATTGTCCACGACTGCCATTCGCATGGAAATATCCAATTGCGATAAGCTGCAACGCTTGGTGATTGACCGAGTCCAGAAGTATGAATTCATCGCCAAGAATCTGCCCAGGTTCCAAAGCATCTCCGAAGAGGTTGACCAAATCTCTTTCGTGGGCACTTCCGTCGACGGGCTGCCGAGGCAAACTTGGTTCGCCGAAGTGGATATCCAAGGCCTGCCCAGTCTGCAGTTCCTAGGCGTGTTTGCGAACGATCTCGATACAATTCGTATCCTCAATTGCAGTTCATTGACCCAACTATCCCTCTCCGAAGGCATACTCGTGAGTGGATCAGCGTCAACGGCGCCCACCCGCCGGATCGATCGCACGCAACGAATCGTCGATGATTTAGCAAAGTGCGAAGGCCCAGCCACGGTGGAGTTCGAAGGCTTCGACTTTTCCGACGTAAGGCTTCAACCCCTAACGCAAAATCCGAGAATCAAGCACCTTCGTTTTCTCGATTCCGTTATCGTGTTTCCCCAGCTCCAAGAGCTGGCGGGATTGGCCCACTTACGTACCCTCAGCGCCGAGACATGCCAAGCGACGTCAACCGACTTGGAATGGTTGCTGCAAAAATTTCCGAAACTCGAAATGCTCGATCTCGACATCGGCAACGTCGACGAATTGACGCTCTCGCAACGTCCCGGTCTAACCTCGTTCAGCGCCCGCCCGCTGCGGCGAGTGAAGCGAGTTTTCCTCGAGGGTGTGCCGAAACTCGATATGCAGATCCATGTGTCCTGCCCGATCCGCGACCTCGAAGTCATCAATGCCCCGCAATTGACCGGGCTCGGGCTGGAGGGACCTTGGCCTGCCGAAGCAAAGATCTCGGGACTGCGCGACCTGCGCTGGTTCGCGGCTGGCGGCCCCAGCGTGGATGATTCCGTTCTCGACGCGGTGCTGCTATGCCAGTCTCTCGACCGCCTGATGCTGGCGTATCCGTCAATCTCGAGAGATTCTTTGAAGAAAATCGGTGGCTTCCTGGAGCTCACTTCGCTGGTCCTCCCCGGCGCCGATGTGGACGACGATGTGACCAAATCCTATCGCAAACTCAACCTCATTCGCGAAGCCAACTTTAGTGACTCGAGGGTCGACGTCGGGACTGTTCAATGGCTGCTCGGCGTTGAGAGCATGCGACGGCTATCCGTCAACCGAGTCGCGTTGTCCGCAGCCGCGCTCGAGAAACTCGCGGGGATGACTCAGTTGAATGAGCTTGAAATAGCGGGAGTTGCAATCTCGGATGAACTCTTTGAAGCAATCCTGAGCGAACATGAACTTGAGCACTTGAATTTTTCGAACCACCAAGTCACCACAGCTCAATTCAATGCTTTGCTCCGAAACACATCGCTCCGATTGCTAGATCTCGCTGGATGTGATCTCGCTCCTGCCAAAATCCAACAACTGTTGGATGAAAATCCAGAGCTACTCATCACCGTGGATGAAGAGATCTCCGCAGCGGGCAACGCTGCGGATGCACCGGTGAATCCGCAGCGTGCGAGTGATCGCATCGTGAATCGAGACTTCTACCAAAAGACAAGGCTGCTGCTCGGAAATTACGGCATTCCCCATACGGCCGCGCTCAGGTCGAGTTATTTTCTCGCCAGCAGCGTCATCGATCTTGAGAAGGCACTTTTCGGCTGGTTCGATCCGACAGATTTCCGAACCACCAACCTGAGGCCATAGGCACTAGAACGGCGCGTCGTCTTCGCCCGCTTCTTGGAACGCATCGTTGGGATCACCCGATGATTTAGATCGCCGCGGACCATCGCTGCTGCCGTCGAGAACGGTAAACGCGACCGCTTCCGCGTTGAGAAAGAACTTGACCTCGCTCTGCGGGTCCTTCTGCCAACGGCGACCACTCAAGCGAAAGGTCACCTCGACTTCCTGACCCTCACTCATCTCGTCGACACTGTCGCAATCGTCCCGAGTAAACTCGAGCGGAACAAAATTCACAAAGCTGCCCTTGTCCTGCTCAAGAACGACCAATCGCTTGCGAAAACCCTTCGCGCCAAAAGTCTTGGTCTCTTCGATCAAGTGGACTTTGCCACGAACTTTTCCGTCACTCATGTTCTGCGAACCGCTTTTTCAGTAAGAATCTGATGGAGAATGCAACAAAACGTCGGCGATACCGGTTCAATGGACCTGAACCACCGTCCGGAGTCGTACCTCCAATCGTACCATTTTCCTGGACGAGTGCCCGCCCCCCGCGGCGTGATTCGAGCCCCGAACGTGACCAGTGTGGAAAGTGGCCGGGGAGGCAACGATGACGGATTCCTGGTTCGGGCCAGCCGCAAACGCGAACGCATCGACACGTTTATTCTGTCGCTAGCCGCAACGCAATCCGCAAGCCCATGTCGTCGGCCCACGGAGTCGTCCATCGCTCGCGACAAAGTCGCATAGGACCGGCAGGACTCGAACCTGCAACCAAGGGATTATGAGTCCCCTGCTCTAACCATTGAGCTACGGTCCCTGGCTCCCTTCCCAGCATAACTTGACATCGAAGCATCGCCCAGCGGAGACGCTGTCAAAGTCGGCTCACGCTGAAACACGCATCGCGATTCGTGTACAATGCTGGCCGTTGAGTCCAACTTTCCCACCACGCAATGTCGCGTCTGGTCCTCACCCACTTCGATGTCGAGTTATTCAATGAAGCCTTCATGGATCTTGGTCTTGCTACTACTCACAACGTCAATGCTCGCCCGCCACGATGCCGTCGGCGACGATGAAGTGGGTTCGACTACGGCAGCAGCGGCGAGCACTCAGTGGGAGAACCTTTTCGATGGCACCGACACC
>JBBSJZ010000031.1:0-21598 GCA_038256795.1 Pirellulales bacterium
AAGAACAGCCTCTCGAGTTCATCGAAGCTGCTGACGCCTGATCCGCTTTGGTTTCCAAGTGACAATCGCGTGTTAAGCTTCCCAAGCCTTGAGCCGCGCCGAGAACTCCTGCAATTTGCCCTTGTTCTTCTCCAGCGACATCAGCCCCGCGAGCAAACAGACACCGGTGGTGATTCCGAATACCCACCATGGCCACACTTGATCGATCGATCGCTGTGCGTGCCATACCATGCTCATCACCCCGAGCATCACAAACACGGTGCCGAGATACAGGAACGGGCGCACGCGAAGCACGACGCCCGCCGCCATTCCGGCAAGCGCCAACAAAATCAACACGACGGGTCCCCACAATGTCGTGCCGATATGCTGGAGCATCATATCCGCAGTGCTGCTGATGTAGATCACCAGCGTCGCACCATATCGGATGGCGCTGACGAGCTTCGCGTCCATCTCGCCACGATATCGCTGAGCCAACACCAACGCACATGCCGCTGGCGGGATCAACCACAATTGCGGATGTGCGAGGAAACTCCACTGGGGTTGATTCACCAGCAACGACCAAATCGCCGAGTTCGCGAGTACGACCATCATCACCCGTGGCATCCATCCTTCCCAAACTCGGCTGACGAATAGGTAATAACCCGCCGCCACCATCAACACGATCGTCAACGACGGACCACCGCTCATCCACCCCGAAACGGGCTCGATCCACGCACCACTGATGAGCACTCCCAACACCGGGATCAACGGCAGATACAAGCTGGTCTGCGACAACGTCGTCGCAATCAATGTGTCACCACGGCGACGAACCCACTCGACGACTCCAACGCTCGCGAATGCCAACGCCATCACGATATACGGCCAATAAGCTCGCAACCCCATCAACGCGAATTGCGGCTTGCAGAAGTAAACGTGCATCCACGTCAGCACCCCGATCACCTGCGCCGCGATCACTAGCCAGCTACGATGTGAATCCGCGATCGTCAACTTCATCGCCCGCGGTACGCTCAAACTAGCACCGAGCGTCGGCCCCGATGCGAGTGCAACGATCGCCGCGAGCACGCTCAGTGAACCGATGGATAAGGCTACCCCAGCGACGAGTGGAATCGGTAACATCGGCATCTCGCCGGTGAATTTCAACCCAGCTTCGAGCGTCAACATGGCGAGCAGCGAAACGGCACCAACCCCTGCGACGACCGTCACCGTTTGGTGGAGCACCACGCGCCATCGCCTCGCCCAAGCTTCTCCGGTTAATCTCGGCAACCCCCACACGATCGCTGGAATCAACCAAACCGAAAGCATCAACCACCGCATCGCAATCGCGAGTACACGAACATCGCCAAACGGGGTCATCACACCCGCCCAAGCATAGATCGCAATCAAACCCAGTCCCAACGCAAGACGACGGACGGGATCGCGTCCGAGTCGCTCCGATACTTCACTCACACCGATTGCAACAATCACGATGCCACCCACCGTCAACTGGATCGTAATCAGTGGTGCAGCGGCGAAGAGCATCCACAACGCGACGAGCATCGTTGCCGCCACCGACACGAGGAGCGACGATAGCACCGCGAGCGAGTGCGACGACACATCCATGCCCCGCCCCATCCCCCACCCTTGTTTGATCGCATCATGACTTCGCGACAATGGGGTCAAACTCATCGCCGACATCGCCGACGCAAAGCATCCGACGAGTGTCGCAATCATGAACGCGTTCGCGTCAGGCCAATCTAGCGTGCTACCCATGGCGAGTGACGCCGCCGCGAGCCACACCACCGCGACCGTCACGCTTGTTCCCAATGCCAACTCATTCTTCGCTCGCAACCACATCGCCAAAGCCAAAATCTCAATCACGGCGAATCGAACGCAGAACATCATCGGCGACGGCGACCACGATCGCGGTTCAATCACCGCAGCCGACTGGGCAAAAATCTCGACGACCGAAATCCCCACCACCATCACCAACAACTCGGCCCAGTAAGCCTTTTCGTCGGGAGACGTTGTCGGACCGAGTGGCGACGACGCGGCTCGTATCGCGAGCCGTGACGGAACGAGACTCCACACGATCGACCATCCCGCCGACCAGCCAACCAGGGCCGTCCAAAAGGTCTCCCAGTCATGCCCAGGCGATGTCAATTGCCAGATGCTCCACGCACCAGCGATAACGACCAACCACGCGGCGGCACGGGTCCGAATGTCATCGAGCGGACTCCGCGACTCCGCAGACAATCGAACGGCAATCATCCCGCCAATCACTCCGAACAGCAGCAAACCACAAACCGGCGAAACACTCGCGACCCAAAGCACGAGCGACACTTGAACGAGCGTTAGCGTCTGACGCCAAAACGCTTTCAATCCTGCGGCCGAGGACCGCGCCAGCCAGTAGTTAGCTGCAATCGCGAGTGCGAACCCAGCGACGGGCACTAACCAGTACGGGAGTCCGGCGCCCACATTCCGGGTGACGACCGTCGAGAACTCCAACACGCTGCCCAGCGCCAGGAAACCACTCGCGATAGCGACGAACCAGCATATTGGGAAGTGTCGCTGGGTCGCCGCCGACATCGGAGCGTCAGTGAGAATCGCATCATCCGTCGTGCCTGCGAGCGGGAACCAACCGCGACGATGGTAGGCTTCGATCGCAATCCATACGCCGCCGAGCACCGCCAGTAGCAACGCCCAATTCCATACCAGCTGACTCGACCCGGCCGCCGCGACGACTGGATTGCCAGTGAACGAATTCCAAGCCGGATAGAACGCTGCCGAAAAGAAGTGACGTGCGACGCTGGCCGCGACGACCAAGCTCGACAACTGGGATGCCACCAACCAAACGCGAGCTCGCAAGTGGCTGCCGGAAATCAGCAGTACGACTGACGCGGCCGTCGCGGAAATCGCGACAAACATCGCCTCGTCGGAGAACTGGGTCGTTGCCACCAGCACCGCGAGTGAAGCGAGCGCGGCCGACGCGAGATGCCATTGATTCCCGCTCAGGACGACTCGTTGTGGCATAACGGCAATGCCGAGGCGACGGGACATGGATTGAATCGACGGCAAGGTGGCTCGACGGATCACCATCCCCAGCGTTGTGAGTATGCCCGCGGCCAGCAACAGCGATCGAGCCCAAACGTCCGCCGCTGCGATCGGTGCATCACCGACAAGCATCACGGGTTGAAACACTCCCAAGGCCACCAGGATCGCCAAGCCAACCGTGATCCCAGCGGGCACTCCGATCGTCACCGCCGCAATGGCACTGGCAATGGTGAATAGCACGAGCAAGACCACCAGCGCCCCCTCAGGCACGATGCCCAGCCAATCTGCGGGTGCGAACACGAGCGCTGCCGCGTTGAGCGACGAGAAACCGAACCATGCCACGGCGACCACGGCCAAGGATCGCTTGTGTTCGTTGCTACGGTGGAGGACGGCGAGCACCATTCCCAAGATGCCCAGAACGCCACTGGTGAGCATGGCTTCACCGCCGATGATTCGGCGCAACCAACTCAGACTCGACCACTCAACTTGCTGCAGCACACACGTCGAACTGACCAGTGCCGCCACACCCAACGGCAACGTCGCGATCGCCAGCCAAGGTGCGCTTCGATAAATGGCGAAGCCGGCTAACCAGCATGCCGAACTCACGACGGCCCAGGTCCACAACTCGATGGGTTCGCTCGCAAAGATAACTGCAACGAGCATCACGGATCCGGTGGCGAGAACGCTAACCACGCGACCGATGAATTGATGCGTCGGCTTTGCCGAGCGCAACTGGGTGAATCGCGAGGCAACGGCAATCGTGGTCACCGCCGGAATCATGCAAACGATGATTTTCAACCACAACTCGCTGCCCAAATCGCGGCCCATGTAGGCGACCGTCGACGCGAGCGCGACCAGGGAAAACGCGGCGACGCACTGGAACGTCCACTGATGATTCGAAACGGCAGTGAGCATTCGTCGCCGACCTGGTATGCCATCGGGACTCGCAACATATCGCCAGGGTTGTTGGAACCACATCACCGCGCCAGCAACCGCCACGCTCGCCATTGCGATCATGTAGCCAGCGTCCCCATCCGTCGATCGCAGCGCCGCAGGCACCAACGGAATTAGCGCCGCGGGCGTAGCGACCGCAAGCGTGAACGACCATGCCTTCGCGGCACCAAACAACGCGCGTCCCGAACGCGATATCAAGAACACATTCAATGCGATCCCGCCAAGGATCGTCAGCAGTACCGAGGGATCACCGAGCGACACCGACGCTCGACCTTGCGTCGCCGTGGCGAGGCCCGCAAGCACGCTCAAGGGAACGAGCAACGTCGCGATCAGCAACACCGCACGACTCGTGTGGCGAAGTTTCCACTTGGCGAGTGTGTAAAATCCGGCCGCAAAAATCGCCGCGTTAGCACTCAAGAAAATCAGCGCCGGAAGCACCCGATTTGCACTCAGTAGCGTGCTCCAAAGACTGATAACGAGCCCGACCGAACACACCACGATCAACAGCCCCGCCACCAACTCGCCCCAGCGAATGTTGTGAACGGCGAGGAACGATTCGATGACCGCCGCCCACGATTGACGCGGCGTCGATGCGACGACGACCGTTGCTTTTGACGCAACCTCCGGCTGCTCTTCTTCGCAGAGGATCGCCAGCAGCGGCACTTCATCCTCGACTTGCCGCGGCACCGCTACCGTCAGCCGTGGTGGTGCTGGCACGATTGGCGCCGCACGCGGCACCGTTTTTGGTTTCAGCTTCTCAAGGAGCGACGACTGCTGCTCGGGAGTGATGAGGCCCTGCGCACGAAGCCTCGCGAGAACACGTCCAAACGCGTCCTCATCGCTACCCTTGGACGCCGCCGGCGGAACTGCCTGACTCGCTCGCGGCGGGCCGACGATTGTCCGGATCACGGTTGCGATCAACAGCCAAGTCCCGTGCCCGAAAATGACGACGACGGCGAGAACCAACAACAGCAAGAGGAGCGGAAACATCAGATGTCTTGGGTCAAGATGTCAATGAGCACAACCATGATTGCGGACTGAGAGCCCGGCGGAACTCGACGGGTGCGCGGCGGAGGACAATAATTCGACTTTTAGCTCGCGGTACCCGCGAAGATGAACCCAGAAAGTTGGGCAATGAGGCTGCAACTGATCAAGCACGGCCATGACACGAGATAACGCATCGTGTTTTATTGCGGTGCTACGCATCGACGAATGTACACAATCGACGGCCTATCGGGGGACTCGCTCCATCCCAACCCTAGCTTTCAATCGCCGAGCGTTGAATTCGCGGACGAGAAAGCGGAGTGTGCCAGTGTCCGTCGTAGCGGTCGTAGCGAGAGCCCGAGTCGACGACACCATCGCTCACATCGGCGACGTCCCATCCCCGCTGAGATCCGCAGTCACGTGATCTGCGGGGATGCGAACCGCGAGCACGCGATCGGGGACAGCGATCTTGCGGTACCGGTAGAGATCTCGCATCCAAACGAAATTGAACACCGTCAAGGCGATTCCCGCGGCGAGCGTGAAGCCTGGCAAATAGGCCGGAAGACCTCCGTCGAAACCCTCAAGCGATGTCCAGAACGAATTCAACACATCGAGATCCCGATAGTCCATCGGCAGCCTTCCCTCCAGGATGACCCAGATGGCCGAGGGCGTGATCGCGGTCAAGACGAGCAGCACCGCCAGCGTCAGAACGGCTCCCGCCAGTGGTAGCCGACCGCGGATCGCCAGCGGTAACGTCACCAGCCGCGTCAGCCCCAAGTAACTCATCAAGTACCCGGCCATGACGAGCGCGTAGATGATCGGCTCAGTCACCGGAGCCCGCGTCTTGACCATCGAGCCGAACAACCCCAGTGAAATGATCGCGACCGAGCCGCTGCACAGTGCGAACAAGTAACCGCTCGTCGGCCCCGGCACGAAGACGCTCAAGAACGAACGTCCCAAAATTGTGGCGGGCAATTCACGACGCACTCGTGGACTGATCTCCGACGACTCCGTGAGACTCATCGTGCCCATCACCACCCAGTACACGGCCAACACAAAACAACCGAAATTGATCGGTTCGAAGTCATCATAGTGAAACGAGACCGCAACCATCGTGATGATCCAAACCACTTGCTGCAATAACATCCAACACCTCAGCCGCGTGCTGCGATTTTCACTCACCGGCGCTATCCCCGCCGCCGCCGCTTTCAAAAACACGACGATGACAACAATCACGTTCGACGCCGTCGCCAACGTCAAGAGCCAACCTTCGCTCGTCGCCGCGATTCCCGTCCCCAAAATCCCCGCCAAGCACATCGCGGCCATGACGAATTGCACGAACAAGATCGCCGC
This sequence comes from Pirellulales bacterium, assembly GCA_038256795.1. GTDB lineage: Bacteria > Planctomycetota > Planctomycetia > Pirellulales > Pirellulaceae > JBBSJZ01. The sequence continues at coordinate 6,322 of JBBSJZ010000031.1, forward strand.
AATCAAACCGACCATCGCCAGTGATTGTCCGAGATAACCCGTCATCTGGGGCGCGATCATCAGCGCCAAAGAAGTCAGCACCAAACCCGCCAGCAAGATTGCCACCACCATCATCACGATCTCTGCCAAGCTGACACCGCGAAGCAAGTACGTGAACGCCAAACTCGGCACCACCGCCGCCAAGTACAACACCATCTGCAACACGCTACTCGCGAACTTGCCACGCACAATCTGTGAACTCGCCAGCTCCGTGATCGACATCAACTCGAACGTGTCGTTATCAATCTCACTCGACAACGACCGAAACGCGGTCAACGGCACCAAGCCGAAAATCGGCACTGCCAAAAGAAAGTAGTATCCCGCCAACAGCGCTGTCCCCGTCGGCAAGTAGTAGACCTCCGGCGCATTGAAAATGATCCCCATGCACGTCCACAACAACGTCGCCGCCAACAACAGAAAGAACGCGATCAGAAACTCACGACTCTTCAGCGACTCACGTGACTCCTTGATCAAGATCGGATTCAACCGGTCCGCGATCACGAACGTCCACCGTTCAATCCGTCCCCAAAAATCGTCACCGACCGGATCCCTCGCCAGCGGATGATGCTCCACTTCCGGCACCGGACTCAAAGCAACCGCGGCCGGCACCCCTGCGGACCAATCAGCATCGTTCATTGCACGCGTCCCTGAGTGACCGCCAAGAAAACTTCTTCGAGTGACTGATCCGTGGACCGGAACTGCAGCAGCGGCACGCTCGCATCCATCAACTGCTTCAACAATGCCGCCTGATCCTCTCGCTCACCAGCAAGCGTGAACGTAAACAAAAGTCCCTCCTGACGCAGCGATGAGATCGCCGTGTTCGCTTGAAGGATCGAGTGCGCCGAGGGATGCTCGCAAAGCAATTCGACTGTCATTTGCCGGACCGTCGCGCTACCGCCACGAATCTCGTCCACCGTCCCCGTCGCCAGCAACCGACCTTGCTCGATGATCCCGATCCGATCGCACATCTCAGCGAGCTCGGTCAAAATGTGGCTGCTGATGAGGATCGTTTTTCCATCCGCCGCCAACGTGCGAATGATCTTTCGCAATTCGATGCGCGCCCGCGGATCGAGTCCGGCCGCTGGCTCATCGAGGATCAACACGCTCGGATCATGGATGAGTGCCCGCCCCAGGCAAAGCCGCTGGCGCATGCCCTTGCTCAAGCCACGGATCGGCTTGTCCGCGAGTGGCTTGAGGCCGGTGAAGTCCATCACCCAGCGCATTCTCGCCGTGCGCTCGCGACCGACGAGTCCGTGTGAGCGCGCGTAGAAGTCGAGGTACTCAGCACAATTCGTATTGCGATACGTCCCAAAACTATCGGGCATGAACCCCAATCGACGACGCACCAAATCGGGGTCGTTCACCGATGACAATCCATCAATTCGCGCGTCCCCGGAATTTGGAATCTCCAGCGTCGCCAAGATCCGCATGCTCGTCGTTTTACCCGCACCGTTGGGTCCGATGTAGCCGAACACGCCGCCACGCGGAACATTGAATGTCACTTCGTTGACAGCGTGAGTCGTGCCAAACCAGCGTGAGACGCGGTCCAGCTCGATGACGCTTCCCGTCCAAGGATGAACGCTCGGTGGATTCTTTCGTCGCTCGATCACTGTGCTTGCCCCATGATGATCTGCAAACTCGCCGCCACTTCGGGCTCGTCCAACCCGAAGCGACTCGCATCACAGCCTGAGATACCCACAAACGCTGTCTTGGGAAAGTTCATTCGCCAATCCGCAAGCCGTCTCTCGAGTTCCGGAACCAAATCGACGGGGGACCAGTAACCATAAGAACTCATCCAACCACTCTGCACATCCGGCACGATGCCCACCGGAGGCAATACCTTGTCATCAATCAATGTCCGAACGTCTTGCAGCGATGCCGACTGCATCACCACCGTTTGTCCCGCATCGACTTGCTCGCATCGCCAATAGTCGCCGACCGAATCACGATACACGAGTGGACCGATCGAAGTGCTCGATCGGTTCTTGACCGAACTCTCCATGAATTGCAATCGCGCCGTCGCGCCCAACCGTGGCCGAGTGACTTGGTACTGGATTTGCGATCGCGCGGGCACAAAATCACCGCCCCAAACTTGAACGTCATCGATCCAGCGAACGCGCCCGGCGGGCTCGACATCGGTGCCCGTGTACTGCGAATACTCCGACGTCGGAATCGGCATCACGACGTTGACCATGGCATCATCGGGAAATCGCAACTCACCGGCACCGAGCGCCGAATAGTAAGTCGACCGATCTTGCTGCAACTCGATCTCATTGACGCTGTCCACCCACACCCATTGATGTGTCCTCAGCTTGGTGCCCAATCCGTCGGACACGATCGCGAAGAGAAACAACCCACCGCTGATGACGAGTGCTGCCGCCGGAGCGACGAAATACAATAAGTACAATTTTCCCAATCGCCGTAGCACAAAGTAAGCGATCGGACCGACGGTTAATACGAACAACGTGTTGAGCAACAAAAACGATTTCACGGGCGGACCGCCCACCGACGCGATCAAGAATCGCCAGTAATTGGTATTACCCGAACGATAATCGAGCCCGTATCGATCCATCCAAGACACGGGTCCACTCATGGGTGATGCTGCGGAAGTGGACCAATCGAGCACCGCCATCCACTGCTGCAGCGAACCTGGAAACGGGTCCGTATCATCCAGCTCAATGACACTACCAAGCCCATACGAAGCCGCTCGAATCCGCGGCGCCAAATCCTTCGCGGCTTCGATCTTGACGATCGGATTTTGAACTGATTTCAAATCCGCCAATACCGTTTCTCGGAGTTTGAAGGTCTGATTGCCGTAACTGTTGCCTTGTTTGTACACCGGCCCGTTCCACTGAATGTCAAACGAGGAGGTGTCATTCTCGAGCTGCAGTGCGAGTCGATCACTGACCTTCTTCTCGCTCAACACGAACGTCGCCGGCATCGTCTCGAACTTTAAAGTCGTCGCCGGTGATAATGGCGGTGGTGGCGGTTGAAGTGGTGCATTCGAGCCGGCTTTCGAAGCGGTCTCACCATAAACCCATAAATTGCCACCCGTCGCGACCCAGCGCAGCAACATCTCGCTCGATGCCTGATCAAAGATCCCGTCCGACCAAAACTGGCGATGCACAATCATCACGTCCAAATCGCTAATCGATAGCCAATTCGGATGCAGCGGAAATTGATCCAACACACGGAATTGCACCCAAGCGGGTTGCACTTGCGAGGCAAGAAGTTTCGCATCCGCCGATGACAAGCGATGCTCCGTCACATCTTCGGGCAGCGCCGCGTAATCACCCTGGGTCGAATTACCGAACACTGAAACGATCGAACGCACGTCCGGAAATAGCGGCGATTGATTGAGCATTGACGGATCGATGATCCCGATCGTCATCGTTTGGTCAATGTAGCGGCTATTCAATTGGCCACCGCGATTGAGCATCATTGCCTTGTTCGTCAACGGGCGACCGTCTTCGCGCAGCACCAATCTCAATTCGCTGACGGTATTGAACGAGGGCACCAGCAACGTGTGGCTGACGTTCCCATCACCCTGACGCAGCGTGATCAACGCTTCGGCCGATGCTGCCACCGGCGTTTTGAATTGACAATAGGAAGCGACCTTGAGCGAAAGCTGGTGGTCATTAACATAGGCTTGCGAGCGAGGCTGAAATGCGAAATGCACGGTTTGGTAACCGCCTGGACCCGGCATCATTTCGACGCCGACACGAAGTCGGTAGTCGTGCCCCTTGGGGATCGGATAATCGCCACACCATTGGATCTGGTCCGCGCGAGCGAGCGAGGCTGGCAACGCCAACACGCTGATCAACAACATCCATCGCGTCGTCTTCGCGGCCGAGCGCCCCGCTTTGAGCTTGGAATTCGGCGCGTCCGTCGAACGCCAAACTCGATCTTCGAACAGCATACCGATCACGAACGAGAGCGCGTAACACAAGAAGGTTGTGATCATCAAGAACAACAGCATCGTCGCGACTTGGGCCCAGCGATTGCCGTCGGACGCCGACCGAATCACGGTGAAGCCGACCGCCGCAATCACGGTCACGGCGACGAGCATCCGAATCGATACTTGCGGCAGCCGTCGCTGCGGCAATTCCGCTAATGACTGGTCATACGTCGACGCGGCTTCATCGGGGGATGGAGGTGAATCACTGGACATGCTAGCGATCACTCAACGAGTGAATACAGTCGACCACCTTCGTGACGAAGTTTGCCCTGCTGGGCGAGTTCTTGCCAAACCGCCTTCGAGAATTGATCCGGCGGCGTGATCGCAGCCACTTGCGATTTCCCGCCTCCGGACATCGGCCCGTAACCCAGACGTGATTCGTCGTCGAGGCGAGTGAGCTTCAAGCGTTTACGAAACGCCTTCATCGCCAGTCGGAGCTCTTCCTTGGACGGTGGCTCGGGAATCTCAGGTGCAGCGTCGGTCATGGGTAAATATCCGTTTCATAAAAGGTCGAGGATGGAACGAAGCCGTTATCTTAGCCCGTTCCGAGTCGAGCGGGGACCGCGATCGCCATCGCAGACCACACGCCAGCTCGACTCGGAGTTACACTCGGGATGATGGTTTCGGCTGGCTGTTTCGCCGACACAAGCACTCGCTCTCACAGTGGCGACTCGAACATGCTCCTTCGAATACTCTGCCTCCTACTAGGCGTTGGCTTTCTTCACGCTCCGCTGTCATCCGCGGCGGATCGGCCGAACATCATTCTGCTGATGGGTGACGACCACGGTTGGGATGAAACCGGCTACAACGGCCATCCGCATTTGCAGACGCCGGTGCTCGACGAGATGTCAAAAACGGGATTGCGACTCGATCGGTTCTACTCCGCTCACCCGTCCTGCTCGCCGACACGCGGCAGCGTGATGACCGGCCGGCATCCCAATCGCTACGGCACGTTCGCGCCCGGCTTCTCGCTTCGTCCCGCAGAAATCACGATCGCAAAATTGCTCGCCAGCGGCGGTTATCAATGCGGCCACTTCGGCAAGTGGCACCTCGGTCCCGTCAAGGCTGACTCGCCGACCAATCCCCATGCGATGGGCTTTCACCACTACGTCTCGCACGACAATTTTTTCGAGCTCGATCCGTGGCTGTCTCGCGACGGCGCGGCCCCCCAACAATTCAAGGGCGAAAGCTCGCAAATCGTGATCGACGAAGCGATCGAGTTCTTAAAGTCAGCCAAGCAAGCTAACCAACCGTCCTTCACCGTCGTCTGGTTTGGCTCACCCCACGAACCCTACAGCGGACTGCCCGAGGACCTGGCACTTTATGACAACTTGCCCGCCAAATATGCCAGCCAGCAAACGACTCTCACGTCAAACGAAACTGGCAAGCCAACGACGCGACAACTCGATCAAGTCTTGCGAGAACGCTTCGCCGAAATCACAGCGATGGATCGCAGCATCGGTGTGCTTCGTGATTGGCTGGCCGATAACGAATTGAAAGACAATACGATCGTCTGGTACTGCGGCGACAACGGCACCTCAGCCGACGGTATTGTCACCTCTCCCCTGCGCGGTCAAAAAGGCAACCACTACGAAGGCGGAGTGCGAGTCCCCGGATTGATCGAGTGGCCCAATAAGATTCCCAAACCGAGGGTGAGCGACGTCAACTCAGTCACCTCCGATATTCTGCCGACGCTCTGTGATATCGCTGGCGTCGATTTGCCGAGCCGACCCCTCGACGGAATCAGTCTGCTGCCGCTTGTCGATGGCAAGATGAAATCTCGCGACAAGCCGATTTGCTTTTGGACGTTCGATATGAAGTCCGACACGCAGCGTGAACCGTACTTGGGTGCCCAGCAACAAACCGGCACCACGCCGCTCGTAAAAAAACAGGGCACCAAAAACACACGCGATTTTGATAACTATCGTCACCCCGAGATCCGCGACAGCGACTTCGGCGGCACGCGTGTCATCCTCGGCAATCGTTACAAGTTGATCGTTTCGGGCAGTGGCAAAAAAGAGAAACGCGAACTGTTCGACGTCCGCAGAGATGCTGCGGAAAAAGACGACGTGGCGAACACGGAACCGCAAGTCGCCAAGACATTGCAAAAGCAACTTCGCAAGTGGCAATCCTCAGTGCTCGAAAGCCTAACGGACGCCGACTATGAAGCGGCGAACATGCCGAGCCGCGTCGCACCGGCTCAAGCGGCTTGGTACGAGAAGTACAAGGATCAAGAGAACATCCCGAAGCCTGACGCAATGCTGCTCAACACGGACGCGGAGCCGGAACTCACGGCCGGTTTTGTGCCGATGTTCAACGGCACCGACTTGAGTGGTTGGTCACCCAAAGGCGGCACTTGCCATTTCGAGTGGAAGAACGACATGCTCGTCGGAACCAATGTGAAGGGTTCCGAGAGCACGTACCTCAGCACCCACAAGTCGGACTACGCCGACTTTGTTTTCACTTGCGATGTGAAGTGGGAAGTCGACGGAAACACGGGCGTGATGTTCCGAGCTCAAAGCAAGCCAGGCAAGAACGCGACGGAAACGGTCTTCGGACCGCAAGCCGAAATGGAAGGCATCACCGGCGACCGCTATTGGAACGGCGGCATCTACGGCCAAAGCTGTGGTGGTTACTTCTATCCGCTGTGGCTGAAAGAACACGCCGCCGCCCGAGAGGCACTCAAGCGAACCGATTGGAATCGATTGACCGTCAAAGCCCAAGGCGACGTCGTGAAGACTTGGATCAACGGAGTCCCCGCCGCCCACTGGATCGACAACGGCACGTATCCCAAAGGCTTCTTCGGCATCCAAGTTCACAAGGGCGACAAGGGAACCGTCATGTACCGCAATGTCCGCGTGAAAGAGTTGTAAGTCCCGGCGATTGCGGTGGGGAGTCGTCAAGGCCGCGGGTAGTTCACGCTCGATGATCAAATATCGCCATCGTCCGCTTTGATTCTTCCCCTTTGATTCCTCCTGTTTTGACTCGTCCCGACGTGGACAAAGCCACGTCATCGGCCGCGTCGTTTCGTATTCTCCGTGCCACTGCAGCAAATGACCGTTGAACGAGGTTAGCTCAATGGACGGACCGTCTTCGCCGACGATAGCCGCCAACCGCAGCTAGCCCAGTGAAGAAAGCCACAGTAGCCGGTTCGGGAACGGGGGTAACTTCGAATTGCGTTACTAATCCGGTGTTTGAGTTGGAGCCGACCGAAATACCATCCGACAAGTTCGCATCAGTTGCCGACGCCATTCCTGTTTTGCCGGGGAATGATGTGACGCCGCCGATGATCGAGTCCAATTGGGTAAAGTTACTGCTGGCACTCACGCCTACAGGAATGATTACCTCCAGCAACAGATTTCCCATCGATGGCTGGTAGAAAAAGGGATTCATAAAATTGATCTTGAAGTCGAAATCTTCGACGTCGTTATCAAACAGCATCCGATCCGTGGTAAATGTGATAGGACCGCTGAACACTTCCTGTGCGTCCGCTCCCACGTTCGTCGCGAGATCCGAGTTCAATCCGCCTGGGAAGTTGATGTTTGCCTCACGGGGCGTCGTTGACAAACTGACGCGCAGATCGCTGAACGTTACCGTGCCCGAAATAAAAGTTCCGAAAGCTCCCTGTTTTGGACGAAAGGCGATCGACTGGATCAACTGCTGAGGCGCCACCGCTGCGAAGAACGACGAAGAATACACTTGTTGATAGCGATTGCCGTTCGTATCTCCCCTCCGATTGAAGGGAGCGCTGGTTTGGCCGTTACCGCTTACGCCATCACCTGGCGGTGTAGTCACGATGACGCCTCCGTCAGCACCCGCTGGAAGCAAGCCGAGGCAACCTGCCACAGTTAACGCGAACAGAGTATTGCGAGCCGACATGCTGGAAACCCAAAAGTGAGATGAATGGTGACTACTCACCGAAAGTACGGGCAAGGTTCGTCGTCAGATTCACGTATCTAGAAATAATTGCCGAATCTCGTGACACCATCTCGTCGTTTTCGCGGCTCCAAGAGTCGTACCGGCTGGCGTGGCCGCCCCAGATCGCCAATGCACTATTGCCGAATCCCGATCCTGACCGCACTTCCTCCGCATCTACGAACCGCCCACTCATCCATTGGGTGGGTGGCACGTCTGGCACCGTCCATGACGTAGCGAGCCACCACCGACGGCATGAGGTTAGTCGATACAAAACGCATGACTGACCAGATTAGGCGAGGGTTTCCGATTGAAACGCTTCGATCGACACGCTTTTCGAGTCAAACTGCCTAAGCGTGAGCAACGTTAGCGTTAGATCAGTTGGACACGTTGGGGGGGCACGGTTTGATGAACGCAGATGCAAAGCTTGATTTGCTGTGGGTGCTGGTTTGCTCGGGTCAGGTCCTATTCATGCAGGCCGGCTTCTGCTTGTTCGAAACGGGGCTGGCGCGGGCGAAAAACAGCATCAACGTCGCCGCAAAAAACATTGCCGATTTTTGCGTGGCTAGCCTTTGTTTTTGGCTCGTCGGTTTCGGATTGATGTTTGGCGTGAGCCAATACGGTTGGTTCGGCACGACGCCAATGATGCCCTGGCGAACGATGGACGCCTCGTCGATGTCTTTCTTTCTGTTTCAAGTCGTTTTTTGCGGCACCGCGACGACAATCGTTTCAGGTGCGGCGGCGGAACGACTAAAGTTCCGCGGATACCTTCTGATTTCCGTCATGGTCAGCGGTTTGGTTTATCCAATCAGCGGCCACTGGGTGTGGGGCGGTGCGCTGCTCGGCGGCCCCGGCGGCTGGCTGGAGACTCTGGGTTTTGTCGACTTCGCGGGAAGCACCGTCGTTCACGGCGTCGGCGCCTGGGTTTCACTCGCGACGATTTTGGTGATCGGTCCGCGACTGGGTCGTTTCAGTCGCCACGGACGAATCTTAGCCAGCAGTTTGCCCAGCGCCGTCATCGGCGTGATGGTGTTGTGGTTCGGTTGGTTGGGTTTCAACGGCGGCAGTACCCTGCGGCTCGACGAGTCCGTACCGGCGATTTTGGTCAACACGTGCCTTTCGGCATCCGCGGGCGGTGCGATTTGTCTAACGCTATCGATCGTCGGTCGCCGTCAACTGGATATCGGTCCGGCGATCAACGGTATCGTCGCCGGATTGGTTGCGATCACGGCGTGCTGTCACGTCGTTACGGCAAGCGAATCGATCGTCATCGGCGGTGCGGCGGGTTTGATATGCATCTTCGCAACCAAGGCGATGGAATGTTTAAAAATTGACGACGTTGTCGGAGCGATTCCCGCGCACGGCGTCGCCGGTGTGTGGGGAACACTGTGCGTGGCGATCTTTGGTGCATCCGAATTGTTGCCGAGCGGTTACGACCGGTGGCATCAATTCGGCATTCAGTGCTTGGGTGTTTTGTCGATCTTCGCCTGGGCGTTCGGAGCAAGCTTTGTCGTGTTGTCCTCGGTCAACGCATTTTTTCCCCTGCGTGTCTCTCGCAAGGACGAGTACCGCGGATTGAACATGACCGAACACGATGCCAATACCGAATGGGCCGATCTTTTGATGGGCATGAACCGGCACCATCGATCGGGACACTTCTCGGGACGCGTCGCCGAGGAACCGTTTACCGAAGTCGGCCAAATTGCAACCATGTACAACCGCGTTATCGCGCGCGTCGAATCCGAGATGGCGTCACGTTTGACCGCTGAAAAACGTTACCGCCAAATTTACGAGAACTGCGTAGAGGGCATCTATCAATCGTCGCTCGACGGAAGGATCCTCAACGCCAACGACGCGATGTTGCGTTTGCTCGGGTACCAAAATTTAGAAAGTTTGCGTTCGCGTGACGCAACAACTGTCGTCGATCACTACATCGATGTAAACCGGCGAGCGACGTTCGTCGACAAGATCATGGTTTCGGGAGTGGTCAGCGATTTTCGGTCGAAGATTCGCGATACGACCTCGAGCGAGCGTTGGATTAGCGAGAACGCTCGATTGGTTCGCGACGAAGACGGACAACCGGCGTACTTCGAAGGGATGGCGATCGACATCACCGAACGGATGACCGCAGACCAATTGCAGATTGAGAAAGAACAAGCCGAATCGGCCAACGAAGCCAAGAGCCAATTCCTGGCAAGCATGAGCCACGAGATTCGCACACCACTCAACGGCATCGTCTCGATGCTTGAGTTGCTCAATGATTTGCAAGCAAACGATGACGCTGACGCGAACCGGCAACGCAAACGCTACATTCGTTTTGCACAGCAATCGTCGGCCTCGTTGATGCAATTGATCAATAATGTATTAGATCTGTCAAAGATCGAGGCTGGAAAATTAGAACTCGAATCGGTTCCCTATCGATTGCGTGACGTCGTCGACGAAGCGATCGAATCGTTGTTCCATCAAAGTCGCCAAAAAGGCTTGCGATTGGCCGCCGAAGTCGACCCACACCTTCCCGAATTGGTTTGCGGCGATCCAGGTCGCGTACGACAAGTGCTCGTCAATTTGATCTCCAACGCGATCAAGTTCACTCAACAAGGGGATGTACGCGTCGTCGTTGATTCACGCGATACGGCATCCGACGTCCACCAAACAACAGCGTCGCCGACGATCCATTTTCAGGTGATCGATGACGGCATCGGTTTGAATCCACAACGCCAGGATGCGATCTTCGAATCATTCGTGCAAGCCGATGCGAGTACGACGCGACATCACGGTGGCACTGGGTTGGGCTTGGCTATCTGCCGTCAATTAGTTCGGTCGATGGCCGGTGATATCGGCGTGCAAAGCACTCTCGGCGAAGGGTCGACGTTCTGGTTTAGCCTTCCGATGACGAGCGTCGGCGACGCCTCATCGCTGTCGATTGTTCCATCAAATGAATTCGTGCCGTCAACAATCATCAGCGATTTGAATGTCTTGTTTCTCGCAGTCCGGCACGCCGAAAGTGAATCGCTGCACGGTCATCTGGTGAACTGGAACGCCAAGGTCACATGGGCGGAAACGCGGCGAGCGTGCAGCGAATGCCTCGAATCGCATTCGCCTTTCAAGGTTTTGATCGTCGAGCAATCTTGCTTATCGATGTACCACGACATCGAAAGTTTACGCAATATTCCGAGTCGGTTTCTGGTCGGTGAGCACCCCGAATCGGCGATGTTCTCCGGTGTGATCGAAGAACCCGTGCGGGCCTCAGCAATGCTCGATCAAATCGTTTCGAAGGTGTGCTTGGGTTCACCGGCGGTCGATGCCCCAGGCCGTGCGAGCGACGACTTCAAGGTCATTCCCTTTGGTGACGCTCGATCCCTGTTGATCGTCGATGACAATGAGATCAACCGAATTGTCGCGAGCGAGTTGGTGCGGTCGATGGGATTTGAGCCGATCTGTGCTAGCAGTGGTCAAGAAGCGATCGAGGTGATGAAGCAAAATTCGATTGAGGCGATTCTAATGGACTGCGAAATGCCGGGCATGGATGGTGTGACAACGACACGCCGCTTGCGTCGAATGCACGCCGATCAAGATTTGGCCCGCGATTCGCATGACTCACTTTGCATCATCGCCTTGACAGCGCAGGCGGTCATTCAAGATCGTCAAAAGTGCCTCGATGCGGGGATGGACGCGTACCTCACGAAACCGATCTCTCGACCGATGTTCGTCAGTGTGCTTCAACGCCTCTTGATGAAGGAAAGTGCTTCCGTATTGGCTCAACCGATCGACTACCAAGTCGTCGTCGACCGTTGCGGGGGCAATCCCACAGCGGCTCGCGAGGTGATTGCGTTATTTTCACAGCACCTCGTTCAAGAGACCGAAAAGTTGACCACCGCAATGCGAAACGGCAACCACGAAGAACTTCGATCCACCTCGCACCGAATGAAAGGGATGGCCGCGAACGTGTCGGCAATGTCAGTCGCCCGGGCGTCGGCGAAGATCGAGAAGTGGGCAACTGAACCGAAGACGGACGAAAGCACCGATGACTATCTTCGCGAGCTGGATATGTCTGTTTCGGAAACGTTGTCGTGGATCGAAAATTGTTTGGAGTCCCTGTAATGCCTGAAGTGCGAATCCTCGTCGTCGATGACGATGTCATTACCCGGATGATGCTGAAACACCTTCTGATCAATGCGGGCTATACGATTGAAGAAGCCAGCGACGGCATTGAAGCACTACAAAAGATCGCCAGTTCGCGGTTCCAGGTTGTCATTAGTGATTGGAACATGCCGCAGATGAACGGTGTCGAATTGGTTCGGCGAATTCGTCAATACGATCAGTCAAGCTACATTTACACCATCTTATTAACATCCAATAACGATGAGGACGATCGCATCGAAGGGATGCGAGCGGGTGCGGATGACTTCGTCGGCAAGCCGTTCAATGAACAGGAGCTTTTGCAACGGGTTGCCGCGGGCCAACGCGTCTTGCAATTGGAAACCAAAGAAGCGTTAATCTTTGCTTTGGCAAAATTGGCGGAAAGCCGCGACTTTGAAACCGGTAATCACCTTGAGCGAGTTCGCCGTTACGCGAGATTGCTGGCGATGGAGTATCATGCCGACCCCCGCTCCGGTGCGGCGGTCGATGAAGAGTTTGCGGAACTCGTTTTTCAAACGAGTCCGTTGCATGACATTGGGAAAGTGGGCATTCCCGATTCGATCCTATTGCATCCGGGCAAATTGACCTTGGAGCAATTTGAAGTCATGAAGACGCACACCGAAATTGGTGCTGAATGCTTGAGGGGTGCGATTGAGCGATCACCCACGGCCAAATTCTTGCAGATGGCCTATGAAATCGCGTTGTCGCATCATGAAAAGTTTGATGGCTCCGGTTACCCGAACCATCTCGCGGGTACCGAAATTCCAATCGAGGCACGCGTCGTAGCGGTTGCGGACGTTTATGATGCGTTACGCAGCAAACGTGTCTACAAACCTGCTTTTACTCATGACAAGACCGTGGCGATTTTATTAGCAGAACGTGGCAAGCATTTTGACCCGCATTTGATTGATTTGTTTGAGAAAGTCCATCGGCAATTCGAGGCCATTGCGGATCGTTTCAATGTGCCCGACGACAACGACGCCGAATCACCAACAACACAACGAATTATGGGTGAAGGGGGATAGCAGGTGGCCAGGACGTTGATTTTTCTTGGCGTGCAAATGGCACTCAATCGACAGCAACACATTGCAGCTTCAGGGCTCAGCATCGATTGACAACAAGGGACTGAACTCGCGATGAGTTTGGCGACCTCACCACTCAAACACATCAAGCAAGGAGGCCCCCGTGTGTCACGTTCCGCTTGATTCGTTCCGCAACCGAGTCTACCACGCCCGCCAATGCGGCGATCTGTAGTTGGCCTCGTTGATCTCGCAAGAGACGATCGAGTTGGCCTTAAAGGAGCCAACGTCGATTTTGGGATCAGCAAGATTTTAGAACACCTCGGTGACGCTCGGGGTATTCCTGCCGCAAGTGATGAGCATCCCTACGGGTGTGTCTCGGCGGTCGCCAAGATGATCGCTTACCGAGTCTCCCACGGGCAGCGAGCTTGTTCGGCGAAGTCCGGCGCGTACCGCATCGCTCGTGATAAGTCGGACGAACCTTCGATGCAAACGTGTGTCGGAGCCAGCGGCCATTGCATCGATGCGAAGTGTCCCGATCATTGTCCAGGTTGAACTCGGGTCGCCCGATGAACTGAAACACGCTTGCATCCGAGAGCAGTGCGGCGAAGTCATCGACGGGCGTATTTTGGTGGTGAAATGCGAGCTTCCAATCTCGCACAGCAGTGAGTTTTGAGACGAGATCTCCGATCCCGGCTCGCCAAAGCGTCTTGGGTGCCTGGAGACAAACTGCGGTATCGACAATGACTCCGCTCGGCATGCTTGACTTGCATGAGATCCGTTTTCCAGACTCCGTCAGACTGGATTGTGGGCTACAGAAACCGTCGTTGGACAGCGATGTTGGGATTGCCAGCGTCGCAGTTTCCGAGAGGCTGCCGATGTGCTTTGCGGCGTCAATCGCCTTGCCGCCGCCGAGGCCAAGGATGCATTGGACGCAGGGGAGTTCCGCAGAGATGGATCGAGCTTCTTCGTACGAGGCTTGGTGGATCGTCCGGGAAGACGCCAGTTCAATTCCCTCACGGCTCAGCCCACGGTGCAATTGATCGATCAGCGGATCGGGCAACCCGTCGCTGAGAATCAATGCCACTCTTCGATAGTCTGCTCGACGCAGATAGACGCCGACTCGATCCAATGCGCCCGGCTTGATTCTCACCAAACCCGGAATCGAGACTTCTCGCTGACCGGGAATCACGCCTCCACCTCTGCTAGTCGCTGCGATATTTCCGACCAGGTCGAAAAGGTCTGAAAGGTCTGAAACGGTTCGCCACGAGACTCGAGTTCGTTCGCTAACCACTCCCTCGCAAAACGAAATTCAGGCCGCACCAGGAGAGCCGGTTCCAAATCGGGGCGGCCGTCACCCGCAAATGCCACGCTGCTGTAATTCTGCATTGCCTGACGTACGACCGCTGACTTGGAGATGCCAAACTCGGGGCAGAAAAAAGGCGACGTCGTCGGTAGTTTCATTTGCAGGCCATGTTGCGGCGAGTATTCACCCGGATTAGTGTGCAACTGGAGCCGCAGGCGTTGCTGCCGAAAGAATCGATCGATGTACCACTGGCATCCATTGGAAACTACGACAACATCCCACTGCGAAGCTTGCAGTCGTTGCACGGCCGACTTTGCGTTGGGGTCGAATTCCATCGCTGTCAGCACGCGTTCCATGTCTGGCATGGACGAGCGGATTCGTTCAAAAATTTTCGCCAGCGCCTCGAAATGCGTCAGCTCTCGACGCGTGTAGGCGTGCCAAGGTTCTAGGTCCTCTGGCGATAGCAGGTACTTCACCGCGCACGTATAGAAGTCGTGCTGTGTCATGGTGCCATCGAAGTCGGATACCAGCACTTTGTCGAACACGTTACTACTCACTTGAAATTCACGCCTTGGGCTCGCTGAGGGCTGTTGAACCGATTTTCCTCTCCCTCCGAACCGATAGCGGTCGTCTAGACGCAGGTTCGCAGAACCGAGCGACTCCGATCATTCCGACGGCCCTTCATCCCACGACCGTGTGAACATGCTTTTCACGTTCTCGCGGTACAACTTGTCAACGATCGATTTGGGTAACCCCAGTCCTTGGACAGGCTCCGGCAGCTCGGGCACCGATTGCACTTCCTCCGTGTTGAAGTACTTCCAGTCTCGCAGCCAGCGCTTACGGACCGACTGATACGCATCCAGGGTGTTGTCGTTGCCAACGCCCGAGTCGGTGCCGTAC
>JBBSJZ010000032.1:0-21572 GCA_038256795.1 Pirellulales bacterium
ACGGAGATGAATGTGACAGAGCCGCAAGCGACCTTCAGCGCGTGTTTCGGCGCCGCGTTCTTGGTCTGGCACCCCGCGAAGTACGCGGAGCTGCTCGCCGATCGCATTCGTGAGCACGGCAGCCGCGTGTGGTTGGTCAATACGGGATGGTCCGGTGGCGGCTATGGCAGCGGCAAACGCATGAGCTTGAAGATCACCCGCAAACTGATCGACTCGATCCATGACGGCACCCTCGCGGGCGCCCCCACGAAACTCGACTCCGTGTTTGGATTCCAAGTCCCGACACAATGCGGTGAGATTCCAGCGAGTGTCCTCTGGCCACGTGACGCATGGCCCGATCCCGAGTCGTATGACATGAGCGCTCGACGACTCGCGGATTTATTCAACCAAAATTTCAAGAAATTCGAGGATGGGGCGAGCGCGGCGATTCGCGGTGCGGCGCCGCAGGTGAGATAGTCGCGCCGTCGCTTCGTCCACCCGCTCGCATCATCGTACCGCCGATGCGCTCATCCGATCCTCATGAGCGATGCTGGGATCGGTCCCTGATCTCCGTCCATCCGTCTCGATTCGCTTC
Organism: Pirellulales bacterium; assembly: GCA_038256795.1. Taxonomy (GTDB): domain Bacteria; phylum Planctomycetota; class Planctomycetia; order Pirellulales; family Pirellulaceae; genus JBBSJZ01. The sequence continues at coordinate 575 of JBBSJZ010000032.1, forward strand.
AATTCGGCTTCGAGCTCGATGTTGCGACGACTTAACGCGTCGAACTGCTGAATCACGACGTTGAATTCTTCGGCGGCAGGTTGCCAAAAGTCGTTGGGGCGGAATTTGATCGGCACGTGCTTGTGACCCTCCGAGAACGATTTGAGTCGCTCGCGAAGTCGGTACATGGGGCCGGCAAAGCGATTCGTCAATCGTAGCGTGTCGCGAAGGAATACTGGCAAGAGCAGGGCAGCGACAACCATCATCGGGACTTGGCTCTTGATGCCGGCGGCGAATGATTCCATGATTGGCTTGTGGTGCGTTTCACTAAACATCGCCAGCGAAGCGCAGAACATCACCAGACCGCTCATGAACAGGCACCAATGCAAAAGGATGCGTGAGCCGATGGTGTATTGAACTTCGGGATCGACGAGTAAACGGTTGCGTGGTCGCATGGCGGTTCAACCCAAACTTGAAGTGTGTGAAACAGGGGGCGAAACATTTTTTCGTCGCAACCTTAGCCTGCAATCGATGCGCGAGAGGGCAACGTTGCACTGATTTAATCCCCCATCGGCGGGAGAATGAGCCGACCAGTGGTTTCAATCGTTAAACCTTGAGCAACCGGAGTGACTGGCGGGCGAATCTGCCTTCATGCCGTGTCTGGAGATGCCCGACGCGAGTCTCGATCGCCCCCGTGCCGATTGTCCGGGTTAGCACCATGAGTGCTGTCGCGACCGGTCAAGGATGAAACGACGATGCAAACACCCGAACTCGCACCCAAACGCTCACGCCGCTGGGAACTTTCGATTGCCCTGGCTACCACGGGTTTGGCCGTGACCAGTTGGGCAACTCTCGGCGCCGTCGCCGTCGCCCAGCACCCCGAGCCGATGACCAAACTTGGCCGCATCACCGGTGCGGGTTACGGAGACGGTTACCACGCCTGCAAATCGTCCGGCCATCGGTTGCTTGCTGATCTACCACCGACGAGTTACGCGAATCGCATTGACGTCGCCAAAATGCGTTTGGCTGCACACGGTCAACAGGGCCCATCCGCCAATACGACGTTCTATGATCGGTTTGACCAGGCATGTGATGAAGCTGCGGTTCAGCATTCCTTCATGCCCGAAGCACCCGGTGCAGCGTACCCCGGGTACCGACCGCAGTTTCCCGTTCCGGCACCACTGCCGTCACCATCGTCGTCACCTTTACCGTTAGCTCAGCCCGCAGTGACGGCGCCTGGTCATCCGACCCTGGCGCCGCAGCCGAGACCGGCGCATCCATCCCAGCAATTCGAGGAGAGTGAATGCCAGGATCCAGTGGCACTCGAGATGTGGCGGGCGCAACAGCAGTTGCACCGCGAGGCGACGCGGCTGCGTGAGGAAAAACGCGAACAGGAATGGCGGGTGTACGAGCAATACAAGGTTGACGAGAGCGCGCCCGAGAGCGCGACCAACGATGACAGTGAGTTACCGGTTCCGAGCCCCAGCGACAATCTCGACTCGCAATCACGTCGATCCACTTCGACGCCGCTGCCGATGGTCCTCAGCGACTCGCAGACTCGTCGAGCCAACCCATCACGATTGCCGAAAGCCATTGCGAACTCACGCATTTTCCAACCCAACGAACGCGTTGAGCCGACCGAGCGAGTCGCGACCGTCGAATCACTGATCATCCGCCAACCCCAGTAAATGGGGCGAAGGAATCAGCGGTGAACCGTCGAAACCGTCCCCACAGGGATTGCGGCGCGACTTTGACCTGGGCCGATCCGCTCAGATTGATCGGCATGCCTTGCGCAGCTTCGTCGAGCTCGACGCGAACTCGGTAGCGAGGCGTGTCGGTCAGGTGATCGTCCATGGGTGACCTAGCGATATCGCGGACGCGGCCGGTCAGCGCACTGGTCGGCCACCCAGCGAGCGCGAGCGTCACGATTTGATTTTCGCGAACGAGCTCGATGTCTTGTTGGCGAATTGCGAGAATCGCATCGCGTCTTTTCGCGTCGCCGACTTTGCACAACCGCGTCGATGTCCGGGCATACGCGCCCACATTCTTCGCGTCGAGCATGGGGTGGTTCTCGTCAACGCCGTGGCTTAGATCCAGTGGCGATTTCGGCTCGGTTCGAATGTCAAAGATTCGGCCCGTTCGAGGCGCTCGGATCCGCGTCCGCTCGCGCTCGCGCTGAAGCAACTCGAGTCGATGAAGCGTCTCGGCAAGACGTTTCTCCGCCGCCGGAATCATCAGCGAGATCGTCTTGTCGATCGCGCGTTCGCTCTGCAACGCCGCCAGCTGCACTTGCAATCGCGCCATCTCGCCACGAACCGCAACAAACTCACGATCGCGTTCGTCGTTCACGAGTCTCGCAATAATATCGCCAGCGGCAACGTCGTCGCCGTCTTGCAAGCATTCGACGAGTGTGCCAGGCGTCGACACGTAAATGACTACCGCCTCGCCCGCGTCGATTGTTAGGGGCGCGACCACGGTGCGTGAAAACGGAATCAAGCCGATGACGATCGGCGCCGACAAGATTGCAGCAGCGACGTACATCGGTCGTCGCGGCGCGAAGATCATACGACGCTCCCCAACGCTCGGTGGCCGGATGATCGCTTGCAACCATCTCGATACCGCCATGACGATGCTCAATAGCACCACTCCAACCATGATTCCGCCAAATCCGCGCGCTTCGGCCACGACGTACATCCAGCCGAGAATCGCAGCATATAAAAAAATACGGTAAGCGAAACTCGCAATGGCGTAGGCCACCAAACCGATCACTCGCCGCAGCGGTATCGAATGGGTTGCAAGGGAGCCGGCTGGGATTCCCCACAATCCGCAGCGAAGCGACGAGCGGACCAGCTCCGTGGACTGCGCCGCCAAGTTCGGGATGCCGACCAAGTCCGACGCGATGTAGTAGCCGTCGTATCGCATCAACGGGTTACCGTTGAGAACCAATGTCGATAGCGAGCAAATAGATATCACGACCACGCATCCGTCTCGCAGCGGTCCGTCGACACTGGCCAGCCAAACGAACATGGCGATCGACGCCATGAATACTTCAGCCATCATGCCGGCGGCGGAGACGAGTACGCGTCGCCATCGATCGCGCATCATCCACGCATCGGACACGTCACAGTACAAACAAGGTATCCCGACGAGCAACAACACGCCGATCTCGCGACAATCGCCACCCAGTCGCCTGCACGCGATCGCATGAGCCATTTCGTGGACAATCTTGGTGAATGAAATCAGGACAATGACGAGCCCGAGGTGCTGCAGCGTCAACGTTTCGGAAGCGACCGCTAAGTGTTCGACAAGCTCGCGGAAATGGACGATGCCCAACATCATGGCTGAGATCACGATGAAGCCGGCGACGATCAACCAAGCCGGCGACAGGATGGGCTTCATCCACGTGTCGATCTTGCCGAGTATTCGATCGGGATGAATACCCGGCAAACGAATCGCGAGAAAGTTTCTCAAACGAAGGCGGGCATGCGACGACGTCTCGTGAGTTCGTGCCAGCGAACCGGTGACGAGCAGACGTTTCTTGTGTGCCACTGCAAAATAACTCAGGATCGCTTCGCTCGAAAAATACTCGGGCGCGAATCGCCGCGATATCTCGGCGATGATTTCACTGAGCGAGCGATGACCATCGGCGAGCGATAGGATCGCATGCTCTTGATCGCTCAAGTAAACGAACTCGCTCGCCAGGGGATCTTTGACGACCCAAACCCGTTGGTGACCCATCCACACTTGGTCGTGAACCAAATCGCTCCGCATTCGCAACGCGCCAATTCGGCCGATGCTAACGCCGGCGGGGGAAGCGCGCCGTGGTTGCGACTCCGCATTCACAGTTTATGATCCGCAGAGTCATCGTCGTCAGAATTGTCGTCCGCCGGACCGCTGTCCGGTGCGGATATCGCTTCCATGTCCAATCGCATTCCGGGCAAGACGTCGCCGTCGGGGTTATCGAATTCGACCCAGAAAGCGACTTCACGATTCACGGGATTCACTTCTGGACTGACGAACACGATTTCGCCGAGTCGTTGCACAAATTTATTACCGCCAATGGCGATCGTGAGCTCGACGCAGCCCGTGTCTCGCAATTTGGCGAGCGAGTCGATGGACACGAAGCCTTCGGCGCGAAGTCGATCCAAGCGAACCACGCGGGCGATGCTCTCGCCGGCGGTGACCCAGTCGCCGGGTTGATGAAACAACTCGACCACGACGCCATCCAAGGGTGACCGCAATTCGTGCTGGGCGACGACGAGTGAGGCGAGCGCAGCTTGATGTTCCTGCAATTGGATTTCCATTTCCGCGACCAGCTTCGTCGCTGCCGTTTGGGCTACTTCGATCTGCCTGCGTTCAATGTTCGCGGCGTGACCGCTCGCCACTTGCGTCTCAGCCTTGGCGGCAAGTTCGTCGAGCTGGCGTTCGAAACTGGCTTGTTTCGTCTCGAGCTTCGTTCTCTCATGCTGGAGGCGAAGGCTATCAATCTCGGATTTCGAAACACTGTCAACGTATTCCTGGCGAGCTCGCAGTGCCCGCTCAAGTTCATTGAGTGCGACGGCTTCGGATTTCTCGGACGCTTCGATACGCACCTTGTTTTCCGCTTTGGATTCCGCCATCTCCAATTCAATCGCGTGTCGCTTCGCGAGCAACCTTTCGGATTCGAGTTGCTTCGAAGCCAGTTCCACGCTGCGATCCTCGGCGCCGCGAAACTTGACGACGTTGAGTTGGGTTTCAGCTAGCGATAGTTCGAGCTTTGCTTGTCGATTATCGAGCGACCCGACGAGATCACCTTGGCGAACACGCTCGCCCTCACGTACTTCGAGTCTCGACAGCACCCCGGTCTGGGCTGCGGGAATCTCGACTCGGTCGACGAGTGTGATGACCAGATCCTTGACCCGGAGCGACTCGCCGGCTGGCGTTTCAAGCGATGGTGGCTCTGCGGCGAGACAAGGATGCGAAAGTAGGACTGCTAATTTTACGGCCAGCACCCATTGAAGCTTTGTTACCATGTCAATCCTCGCCACCATTGAATTACGCCCCGGAATAAAACATACCCCGCCGCCGCGCGACCGCAATGCAGTCGAGCGATCACGGTCGCACCCGAACGCAAATGCTCGTCACGATAGTTTTCGAGTGCGACGTGGGCGGTCACGACGGATTGACCGGTCGCCGTTCGGTGGGCGGACGCATTCACGCGATCCATGACGCCGTGATAGGTCGGGTCCGGATTGCTTCGCAATCGCAGCGTGCAGGCGACCGTCACGCTAGCCGGCAATCGCAGCGCGAGGACATCGCCAAGGTGTTGATCGGGAATCTCCAGCTCCACATCAAAGCCATCGCCGATTGAAACGATGTCAAACAGGAATTGGCCGCGCGCGAGCGGGCGTCCGGTGAGCGATTGTTCCAAGTCCCAGCGATCGATGCGGCCCGCTATTGGGCTTCGCAATGTGAGTTGCTCTCGCTGGGTCGATAGCAATTCGATTTCGCTGCGCAGTCCGTCGACTTCGCTGCGCAGTGTTTGCTCTTCGACTTCGGACATCCGATTTCGATCCGCCGAGCGTGATGCGAGCAATGAATTGAGCCTCGCTTCGGCCGTCGACAAGTCACCTTCGCTGGTCAGTCGCAATCGCGAGAGCTCGTCACTGTGAATGACCAGGAGAACTTGTCCGGCCTTCACAAGTTCGTTGTCGGATACGACCACCTCCGAAACTTGTCCGTCGGCCGGCGCGAACACGTGACGCTCGTTTCTCGGCACGACGCGGCCAGCGACGGGAATCGTCAATGCGACGGGAACGCATAGCATGCCAATCGTGAGTGCGGAAAGGACGCACATCGTAATGAGCGAGCGACGCAGTGACGGACTCGTCCAACGATTGAGCAACCATTGGCCAATGAGCGAAGTCAGCGTTCGGTCATGACGCTCAATCGCCTGATGCAAGGCTACCGCAAGCAAGTGACGCACGGGGTCGAGCGCGTCGGCGATTGGCATCGTGATCTCGTCCGGCCGACGAAATCGCTCGAGAACAATAACCGCGTTTGCTGGCGAGGCATCGTCGTTAGCGATGGCTTCGATGTGCAACTCACGACTACCGGACTCGTCGAGGTAGGCATCGAGTTCATCGCTGGGCTCCAACGCATCGTCACTCGTCACGCCCAGCTCGAACGTGATGGAATGCTTGTCGTTCATGGCGAGGGTGACGAGGCGTTCCAGCAACCGGACTTGGCGAGTGCGATGGTCGACACGAGGCTGGGTGGACGTCGCGATGAGTTTCCAGCCCCCGGATCGTCGGTGCAGCAGCCCGATGCGATCGACCGACAATTCGCTGGCCAGCGCGGATGTGATGTGCGCGAACGATTCGGTGAGCGTGGAGCCTTGGTACATTCGCGAGATCCACGCATCACGACGCTGGTTGGCGACCGAGTGTCGTGCGTGTTGGGCGGCGAGCGAATCGGGACCATTCATGCGCACATTCTAATTCGACGCCGGAATTTTCCTCAATTCGCGGGCCGTGTTTCACAGCTTTGAGCGGTGACGACGCAGTCAATCTTGCGGATTGAGTGGACGCGGGGGAGCCATTTGTACGATTGAGTCCGATAGTACAGTTTTTAACGATTGTACCGCTTCATGCGGTCTAACGCGTTTGTGCATTGTTTTGAAACGAATATCCGACTCTAGCGATCGTCCCGCAAGTTTGGCGGCTAAAGCCTGTACAGCAACCTGCGCCGGTGTCCAGGCTTTCGCCGCGCTGTTGTTGTTGGTTGCGGGTTGTCGGACTTACCACAATCCTGCTGAGACGATTTTCAACAATACGGACCAAGTCGACTCGTTGATGCGAGTCGTCGATGCCGGTGCGTTTAGCGAGTCGAACGCGGAAATCCCGCGGGCGCCGATGACGTTGCGATTGCCTGAGGAATTCGACCAGGCGACGTACCGCGACATTGGGATGCACGAAGCGATCGAGCTGGCGCTGACGAATTCAGCCGTGCTGCGTGATCTCGGCGCGACGGTGCTGAGATCGCCTCAAACCGTGCCGACGAACGAGTTCAAGGGACTTGTGGAAACCGACCCGCAAGCGAGTATCGAAGCGGCACTTTCGCAATTCGATGCCCAGTTCTACGCCTTCGGAAAATGGCAGAACAATGACCGTCGATTCAATAATCGATTCTTCGGCGGCGGTGCCAATGCGTTTCAACAGGACACGCACGACTACGTCGCCCAAATGTCCAAACGGACTGCAACGGGGGCACAATTCGCCGTGCGGAGCGTCACTGATTATGACGCGAATAATGCGACCGGCAACCTGTTGCCGAGTGCATGGCAATCGCAGTTTCATGCGGAGATGCGTCAACCGCTGATGCAGGGTGGCGGCTTGACGTTCAATCGCATCGCGGGTCCAGGATCTCAGCCCGGTGTGTACAACGGCATCTTGATTGCCAAAGTCAATAACGACATTTCGTCAGCAAAGTTTCGCCAGCAAACGCGTGATTACGTGAGTAACGTGATCAATGCGTATTGGGATTTGTATTTCGCGTATCGAGACCTGGATGCGAAACGGGATGCACTCGAGCGAAGCCGTGAAACGTGGCAAAAGTTCCAGGCGCAGAAGTCCAGCAATCGGAAATCGGGTGCTGCCGAAGCACTCGCGCGCGAACAGTACTATCGGTTCGAGTCGGAGATGCAGGACGCGATCGCGGGACGCTTGATTCAACGCACCCAGACCAATAATTCGTCTTCCGGTGGCACGTTCGCGGGTCTTGGCGGCGTCCAGGCGGCGGAGCGTCGATTCCGATTGTTGATCGGGTTGCCCATCAGTGATGGAGCGTTGCTTCGTCCCGCCGACGAGCCGACCGTCGCACCGATGATCTTCGATTGGGATTCGATCTCGGCTGAGGCGATTTGTTTGCGCAGTGAGCTGCAACAGCAACGCTACCTCGTGAAACGTCGCGAGCTGGAATTGCTCGCTTCCAAAAACTACTTGATGCCGTCGCTCGACATGGTGTCGATCTACCGCGTGCGTGGCCTCGATAAGGGCTTGGCAGGCAACCAAAGCGCGTTTGAAGAATTGGGCACGTTTAACTTCCAAGAGTACGAAGCCAGTTTGGAATTGCGATTGCCGGTCGGATTTCGTCAAGGTCACGCCGCCGTGCGGAATGCGCGGTTGCAAGTGTCGCGTGAACGCGCGATGCTCAAGGAACAAGAACGCCAGATTCTGCATGATCTCACCGCCGTGGTCGCAGAGTGCGATCGAGCGCTCGTGCAGATGCAAACGAACTTGAATCGGTACCTCGCCGCGAGCGATGCGCTCGAGGCACTCGATGCGAGCCAGAAAGCCGGATTACTCGTCAACTTCGATCAAGTTCTCGACGCCCAACGGCGTGTGAGTGAGGCTCAAACTCGCTACTACGCGTCGCTGGTTGAGTACAACATCGCGACGAAAAACGTGCAATTCGAGAAAGGAACGCTACTGCACATGGCGAACCTGATGATCGCCGATGAGGCGCCCGTGACGATGCTTGCGGCGGACGCGGAGGTTGTCAGCGCGAGTGATTTGCAGCCGGTTGCATCCGAACGCGTGGAAACGATTGCGCAAATGATTGAAGCGTCTTCGGTACGCTAGTCGCGGTCGCATTCTGCAGTTGTCCAGTGCCGCGTTTTAAGTTTGCGAAAAGTCACCACATCACCCCGTGGATTGTTCCGTCGACGACACGCCAGGTTCGATTGGTTGTGTTGCGTGCGTCGCATCATGCAGGACCAGCGGAGACGGTCGGTGATATCTGTGACCATTGGTCGCATTCGTCTCGCTGCGCGGGCTCGCCACGGAATGTTCGGGAAAGCTCTCGAACGCGTCGATCAATTCTTTTGTTCGACGACGCTTCGATGTTCCCTCGCAACGGGTCCCCCCTCCCAGTCGGAGCTGTTGGCCAGGTGAGCTTGAGCGGCGGTATGAGTCTGTCCTGAATACTTGGCCCCGATGGTGTGTTCCCACAAGCACACGATTGGAAGCGCCTTGGACTCGCACCGCCGCTCTCGACTCCTGGGCTCACGACGCGGATTACCTCCTCCCCACCTTGGTAACTCTGCGGCTGAGATTCCTGCGTCGCGTGCACCCTCCCCTCCCGACGCACCGAATTAAGAAAGCTGGCGTTCATGGCCAAGAAAGACACCTTCCGTATTGTCTCGCGCAGTAGCGACGGATCACTTCTCATTCGCGACTACCTCACCTGCGAACCGCTGCTCAAATCACATCACCAAATCGGTATTGATGATTGCAGCACTGATCTTGAACTACGCGGCTTGCCCGTCTTCCGCGGGCTGATCGGCCCGATGCCCGAAGGCAAAACAGTGGTTCGCTACGAGACCCCGGAAGTGTTCGAGATGTTGACCAAGGAATGGAGCGTCGTGAAGCCGCACCGGCGCGTCCGTCGCAGCGCCGCGAGTGCCAAGGTCGCTGAGGCTGTGGCTGCGGATTAGCCTCGCACCGGCGGTGGACTTTTCAGAGGTTCTCATTCCATTTGCTCGTGACAAAACCTTCTCGGTTTTGTTACTGCACACGCGTTGATCTTTTTCTACGCGTTGTTGGCAGGCAGAACCGCATGTACAAATCCACCCGTTGGTTCGGCAGACGAGCCCGATGGTTGTGTTTCACACTCATGTTCTTGAGTGCTGGTGCCGTGGATGTCGCGCAGCTCACTGCCGCGGACTCAGTCCCATCGTGGAAGCAGGGAATCTCCGCGTGGGGTGGCAACGGATACGCGATTCCGCCGAAATCGGCGAAAGCCAAGTCCGACGTCAAGACAGCCTCGGCTGAGTCGTATCCCTACACCGTGCCGGTGGACCCAGCGGTCGCGGCGGCTCAGGCCAACGCGGCCGTCGGTAAAACGATGAGCAATGATCTGGCTTGGCTCGAATCATTTGCGTCCAGCGATGTCGTTGCGGCGAGGGCGACGGTGGGAAACGGTCCGGCCCAGGCAGCTCCCGTCGCTCAGGTTGCGGCTCAAGGTTCACCCTACGATGAACCGCCACTCAACCTCGGTGTGCTCCAGCCCGGAGAAATCGATTCGATTACCCAAAGAATTCAATCCGGTGCGGACGTCGAGGCGAGCTTGCCTCTGCAGCAGGAAGTCACGCGGTGGTACCAGTATCCGTGGATCTGGATGTCGACGGGATGGACCAACCATGCCGAACTCGGTTTTGACGCCAGCGATGGTAACGCCAAAACGACATCGCTGACGACCGGCTTGGAGATGAAACGGAAGACCGACCTTTACACACTCGGCCTCGACCTCGATTATCGACAAGCGAGCAATCGTGGTGAATCGACTCAGGATAACGGCCGCTTCAACCTCGACTATGACCGGATCCTCGGTGACTCAAAGTGGTCCGCGTTTGCCAAGTTTGGGATGGAATGGGACCAATTCAAAGCGTTCGATTTGCGACTCTCGACGAATGCCGGTTTGGGGTACTACTGGGTCAAAGATCCCAACGGTTTGTTCATCACCCGCTTCGGTGCTGGTGCGTCGAAAGAACTCGGCGCGCCCGACGAATCGACGATACCGGAAGCCGTCTTCGGTGCGGAGTACGAGCGGCAGATCACGGAACGGCAGAAGATCAAAGGCAAGATCGACTACTTTCCGTCGTGGGAGGATTACACGAATTACCGCCTTGTCGCGGATGCATCTTGGGAAATCCTGCTCGACGGTGCCGACAACCTGAGTCTCAAGTTATCCGTGACCGACCGTTACGACAGCACGCCGCAGGGCGCATTGCCCAACGACGTCTACTATTCCGCATTGATTCTGTACAAGTTCTGACTCGCACCTTTTTCTACCGGGCTCGGCGTCGTTCGCCCGTGACCGGCGTTTCGCTCGTCGGCTCTCGCGGTGGGACGGCGACGACCGAACTGTCGCTCGCCCGTCGACCCGCGCCGAGGTAGTCGCTCCAGCGTCGACCGCTGCGCATCTCGGTGGGTCCCGGCGCGATGAGAAACACGGCACCTAAACCGAAAATCATTCCCGCCAGCGACGAGCCGACTGCCATCACCAGACCCGACGGACCGACCGGCGAATCGCCTACCTGTGGCGGTCCGAGTTCGGCGATCAAGTTCGTCGACATCGCCGCCGATCGACTCGCTTCGGCATCCGCGAGCGCCTTTGCACATTCACCGAGCAGTGTCGTGCGTTGGCGCACTTCGGCATCGAGCTTGGCGTAATCCGTTCGCACGTCAGCGATTTGGCCGAGGCGGCGATTCAGTTCATCGTTTTTAGCTCGGAGCCGCTGGACTCGGTCGCGTTCCAACGCCAATGTCGGCTGCATCGCCCGCAGCACCGCGATGGTTTCTTGTTGGATGCGATTGCGAATTTCAGTTTCTGCGGACATCGCCGCGCGACGCTTGGGATGCAACTCGGTGTAGTTACCCGACATGCGACTCGTTTCCAATTGTGCATCGATCAAGCCGTCCTTGAGTCGCTGCAGTGAAGGTTGGCTCGATAGCAATTCACCGCCGCTGATGACGAGCGCCGTCGGATCTTTGGCTCCCGCGAGAAGTAATCCGTAGAGCGATTCAATTTTCTCAAGATCCAATTCGGCAATCTGAAGCTCGCTAATGGTTTGCTCAAGTGAGCGGCGACTCGCACCTTCGCCGGAAATCGTATCATTGAGGCTGCGGAGTTCGCCGAGGTCGCTTCCGAATTGGACTTCGATCACCTGCATTCGCGCAGCCACTTCATCGAGATTCTTTCTGGCGTGATCTCGAGCGTGCGACAACTCGGTGATCAAGCTGTCCGCGCGGAGCCGCCGGACGGCTCGGTGGTGCAGCGTCAGTTGTTCGTACATCGCGCGACAGAATGCTTCCACGCGCTCAGGCGACTTTGCTTTCACTTCCAAGTAGACCACTTCGGAATTGCCAAACTCGGAACCCTTGGGGGCGCGGATGTTGACGGCGTCACTGGCGACCGAATCGATCACCGTCGTCGACGGCCACGATGGGTCCGTTCCACCCGACGGAGGGCCAATTTGACGCAGCGCGGCTCCGACGACCTCAGGATTTTGGGTCATCTCCAGGATCGCTTCCTGGGCCGCTTTCAACTCCGTCGTGCTGCCGAAGCGTCCCAGTCGATCGACCATGCCACCGGCCTGGTCACGAACGACGAGGGGTTGGCGGGCCGACCAAACGTCACTGGAAAACAGCGAATAGGCCAAACCCGTGAAACCGAACAGCATCACGGCGCCGAGCCACAGCGGTGCAAACAGAACAAGAACGTTGCGAATGTGTTTCCACGGAATCGGTGCAGACGACATGGCGAGCCAATAAACTTCTGGCGGATGAACGAGACATTCAAACCGTAGATCACAAAATGCCACCGGGTGTGGACGGCCCAGAACGACTTTGTGAAAACTCGAGGATTTGTCTAAGTGTGCCGGTTATGACGGTCGATACCATTAAAACGGCAATGCGGGTCGGTGCGAGCGTGACGCTCAATCCGGCCCTATTTTGACGATCTTGACGACCACGGCTGGCCGCCTTAGACTTGGCAACTGTTAAGTCGAATGCGGCAAAGGGTTTACAACGATCGCCGGGCACTCGCAAGGTGCTCGCCAGGGAGTCATGAGTGACGAAGAAAGACATCGTGCGAACGATCTCCGAAGAAGTCGGATTGACTCAGCAACAGACGAAAGAAATCGTCCAGAAGACCTTCGACGCCATCGTCGAGTCGTTGGTGCGAGAACGGCGGATTGAATTGCGAAACTTCGGGGTTTTTGAAGTAAAACCGCGAGCGGCTCGCAAGGCACGAAACCCTCGTACGGGTCAACAGGTCGAAGTGCCGCGCAAACACGTGGTGACTTTCAAACCGGGCAAAAACATGGAAGCCCGGATGCGAGAGCTGGACGATATTGATGATGAGGCCAAACCGGTTGCGAAGTTGTCTGAGGACAAACTTCCCCAGCCGCCAGCACCAAGTCACCCACTGAATCACGAACATCATCCGACATCTCCACCGCGCCCGACCGGCCGCTGGGATGTCGAATAACCGCCAAGTTTGACTGACGCAAGGTTCACGGAGGAACGCACGATGCGACGCCTATTGCAATTCGCTTTTCTGGCCGTTTGTTTATCAACGACCGTCGGCTGTTTCCTGCCTATCTACTCGACGCGTCCCGAACGTCGTGTCCAGCAACTCTTGTACACCTCGGAAGACTTGCGATCTCTCGTCGACGAATGGGAACGATTCTGGTTCCTCGACTCGCCCAGTCACATGACACCCATCCGTACCCACGGTGGCGTCCTCTAAGCCGTGTTTGTCGGTAAATGCGGCGGGTGGTTCATGGCCTGGGCAGCATTGCGATACATTGGAATGATCCATTCCAATCTGTTGCCCTGGGTTCAGCGATGCCTACGTCCTTCCGACGCCGCCACTGTGCTGCAGTCTCGCTCTTCGTCGCGTTCCAACTGACCGCGACCGCCAACGACGAGCTTGCGGATCACCGGACCATTGGTGAGATCACGTTCTCGACGCCCACTGGCGTGACGATCGAGCGGATTGCCGACGAGTCGCTCATCCGGTGGCCGATCGTTGCCGCATTCGACAACCAACGACGCTTGGTCGTCGCCGAGTCCGGCGGAGTCGCTGCACCGATTGCCGAGCACAATGCGCACAAGCTGCACAAGATCGTGCGACTCATCGATGACAACCACGACGGCATCTTTGATCGCCGCATCGTTGCCGCCGATCAGATGCCGTTCCCCGAAGGCGTTTTGTGCATCGGTACCGACATGCTCGTCGCCGCACCGCCGGTGATTTGGAAACTCACGGACGCCGATGATGATGGTGTTTGCGAGCATCGCGAAGTCTGGTTCGATCCCGGCACGATTACCCACTGCGCCAACGATCTGCACGGCCCCTACCTCGGTCCTGACGGCTGGATTTACTGGTGCAAAGGCGCGTTCGCGGAGCAAACCCACACGTTGGCGGACGGACGGACGGTCGTATCCACGGCATCCCACGTCTATCGTCGCCAGTTTTCCGGCGGACCGATCGAGATGATCGTGGCTGGTGGTATGGACAACCCCGTCGAAGTCGCGTTCACGCCCGAAGGCGACATGTTTTTCACCAGCACGTTTTTGCATCATCCCGGCGGCGGGCTGCGTGACGGTATCGGCCACGGTGTCTACGGGAGTCTCTTCGGGAAAGACCACGCCGTGCTACGCGACCAAACGCGCACGGGCGACCTGATGCCCGTGATGACGAATCTCGGTCCCGCCGCGCCGAGTGGTCTTGCTTGCTTGAATTACAACCGTTTCATGGCGCACGAGTCCAGCCAACGTACGCTCGTGGCGACCCAGTTCAATCGCCAACGCGTATCACTGCATCACCTCGTTTCGGACGGGGCAACCTTTCGCACCATGGATCATGACCTCGTCATCGCGGATCGGATCGATTTTCATCCCACGGACGTGATCGAAGACATGGACGGCACGCTGCTCGTCGTCGATACCGGCGGCTGGTACGACCTGTGTTGCCCCACATCACGCATTGATCAAAAGACTGCTTCCGGCGGCATCTATCGCATCGATCGGCCGCAACAATTCCAAGCGGAAACGCTGGTTCCACATCGCGATGCGGTCACCGTTGAACTGAATCAACTCTGGTCGCTGTCGCGAATCGGCGATGAATCTTCGCTCGCTCAAGTGGCGGAGCGAGTCACTTCGACCGATCCATCCATCGCCACCGTCGCCATGCGGATCATGGCTTTGCATCGACATCGACCGTCGCTGTCGTCGATTCACCCGCGTCTGCGGGACCCCAATCCCGCGCTTCGCCGCGTCGCCGCCGAAGCCGTCGGACGGATGGGTGACGCGGACTCGGTTATTCCGCTTCTGCAAGCAATGAATGCGAGCCGAGACGATCGTTTTCTCGAGCATTCGATCTGCTATGCGCTGATCGAAATCGGCCGCCGTGAATCGACATTGAACTTCCTCGCACTCGCCTCCACCGATCGCGAACATCACGCAGCCTTCGTGGCGACCGATCAATCCGGGCGAGCCGAATCGATCCCATCCGCTCGCTTGCTCGACGCCATCTCCAGCGATCATCCGCCGCTCCGCAGCTGCGCCGTTGATCTACTCGTTCGGCGCGGCGACCAGGCAATCGAAGCCTCCGGTACGCTCGATTCCTTGTTCCAGCAACTCGCGACGCGACCGTCCGATGCCGAGTCGCTGGCGATGCTCTTGGCAGCGTGGAAGAACGAATCTGCGATCCATGATCTCATCGCGAACTGGCTCGCGCGAGGTGGCCAGCTTGACTCGACGCAGCAGTCGTTTCTGGCTAGTCAACTCGCCCAGTTTTCACCCGCGAAGATGCCCTTGAATTGGTTCTCGCCAATCATGAAGTGGATCGACACGTCAGAACGATCGGTGCAAGTTTCTCTTATCGACAATGCCAGCCGGCTAAATTTGGAAAAGCGAGATTTGTACTCGTTGGGTCTCGCGATCCAAAAGCTAGCGTTATCTGACGTGGGAATCCCCCAACGTTTGGAACGACTCGCCTCAATGCCCGTCGGTACTCGCTTGAAGGTTTCTGAGTTGACGACCGCGATCGTGGAGGGAATTTCCAGCGACGATCCACAAGTCTCGTTTCACGCCGCGCAAGCGCTTCGTCGTGATGTGCTCGATGAAACCGTCCTTCCACAATTGATCTCAAAACTTCCCGGCGTCACGCCAACTAACTTGACATCCGTTATCGAAGCGATTCGCCACGCGGGTGACGATGCGACGAATCTGGAATTACTCGGCCAATTGAAACATCTATCCGCATCCAAGACGCTCGCGGACGATTACCTCGTGCGGCTGTATGCCGAGTCTTCCGATCCCGTTCGCGATGCTGCGAACGCTCTCGCCCAGCATCTCTCACGGCCGCCCGCGGACGTTGGCGCGGCGGTCGCGGCGAAGCTTCGTTCGCTCGGTCGGGGAGACCCCCTTCGTGGTATGCAAGTTTTTCACGGAAAGAAAGCGGCGTGCGGCTCATGTCACCAAATCGGTTACGTCGGCGGCAATGTCGGCCCCGAGCTGACGCGGATCGGCTTGAGTCGGACGCCGGACGCGCTGCTGGAAGCGATTCTTTTTCCGAACTCGCGGATCGAACAGAGCTATCGTTCGACGCAGATCTTAACGACGGATGGTCGAGTTTTTCGCGGCCTCGTCAAACGCCAGGACGACGAGTCGATCGAATTGCAAGTCGCCGCCGATCGCACCGAGCGGATAAGCGTCGACGTTATCGAAGCCTCTCAACCCAGCGACTTATCGCTCATGCCCAGCGGCCTCGCCGACCAACTCACGACGGATGAACTCAGCGACTTGATGGCATTCCTCGATTCCGCCAAGTGAACTATACACAGGGTGAAGCTGAGACCCTCGAATTCCTTTCAACCCGAAGAGACGATTTTCCCGTGTCCATCAATATCATGCGTCGGTTCACTTTCTGCGCCGGCCACCGGTTGGTCGGGCATGAAGGAAAATGTCAAAACTTGCACGGGCACAATTACGTCGCTGAGATCTACGTGACCGGCCAAGAGCAGGACTCGGTGGGACGAATTCTCGATTTCAAATTGCTCAAGGAAAAATGCAAGGGTTGGCTCGACGACCACTGGGATCACGCCTTCGTGCTCTGGGACCAAGACCAAAACGCGCTCGACGCGATCCGCAGTTGTCAACCGCATCGGGTTTACGAATTACCGTACAATCCGACGGCCGAGAACATGGCCAAGTACCTGCTCGAGAACGTGTGCCCGAAAATTCTCGCGGACAGCGGTGCGACCGCTTTCAAAGTCCGCATGTGGGAAAGCGAAGAAACTTATGCCGAAGTCACACTCGACTGACGTTGTTACTTCGCTTCCGATCTTAACGTCGCAAATCGTGTTCGCATCTCGGTCAGCACGCCGTCGAATTTTTCAGCGCCGGCCAAGTCGATTTCTTCGCTCGTGTCTTCGGCCACGTAAAACAGTTGCTCACGTTCGAACTCGGGCCAGAAGAAATACTTGTAGTCCTTTCGGACGAGCGCCTGGGATGACGGGATGAACGTTTTGTCCTTGATCGTCGCGTGTTCGTAGAAGAACTCTTCACGCCACGTTGGCGGCGAATCGGCGAGGTACAACGGGCTGACGTCGGCACCTTGCATCGTTTTCGGCGCGTCGATCCCGGCAGCGGCAAGAATGGTGGGCGCGAGGTCGACGTTGAGTGTGAACTCGTCGTTCGTCAAACCGTGCTTGGCACTCGCCATCCGCGGATCGCGAATGACGAGCGGGACACGGATGCTCTCTTCGTGCGGGTACCATTTGTCCGCCAATCCGTGCTCCGCATGGTAGTAGCCGTTGTCGGTCGTGAAGATCACCAGCGTGTTGTCGAGCACGCCCTGTTGTTCAAGTTCCGCGATAACTTTGCCGCACACCGAGTCGACTTCGGTAGCCAAACGATAGTAGTTCTTCATCATCGTTTGGTACTTATCGGGCGTATCGAAACGCCAATGCCATCGATTGCGGCCTTCGTTCTTTTCATTGGCAATGAAGTCGGGTAAGCGATTGAAGGATTCGTCGTTCGCATTCGCCGCGACGGGGATTGTCACGTCTTGGTAAAGCGACATGCTCTCGGGTTGAGGCAAAAATTGCAGCGGGTTGCGATCCTCAGCATGAGTCGCAAAGAACGCGACCGTCAAACAGAAAGGTTTGTCTTGCGGCCGCTCGGCGAGAAACCGCATCGCGTCGTTTTCGTTCTTCTTTGTCACGTGAATCTTTGATCCATCCGGTTCGTTCATCCAGTGCGTGCCGAAGTAACTGGTTCCGAAATCGAAGTTCTCGGCCGGAAATTTACCATTGTGCCATTTGCCGACATGACCGACGTGGTAACCATGGTCGCGAAGTAGGCCGGGATAGGTCTCGGCCCAGGGTGTTTTGAAAGGCTGGAAGGCTTCGTTTCCGTGTCGAGACATCCACTGGCCGGTAAACAGCGTCGCCCGGCTGACACCACAAATCGCGGTCGTCACGCAATTGTGGGTGAAGCGAACACCGTCTTGAGCGAGTGCGTCAATCGACGGTGTTTTTACCACCGGGTTCCCGGCGACGCCGAGTGTGTCGTGCCGCCAATCGTCCGCGTAAAGGACGACGATATTCATCGGACCTTGAGCACTCGGCGGGGCATCCTCCGCGCGCGCGAGCGCCATCGGACGTGCCGTCGCCGCCAAGGTAGCGAGCGTGACGAGGGCAAAAACAAAGCGGTTCACATGCATGAAAAATCTCGGGGCGGAAGGGCAGGGGTCGTCAGCATCGTGTCAGCCGCGAAGTGCTACAATTCGCTCCCCACGCAGCAGCATCGCCACCAGAACGTAAGAAACAACCGCGCATGAATCAAGCGAATTTATCGAAAGCGTACGAGTTGGCTCGCGAACGATACGCGAATCTCGGGGTCGATACTGAGTCAGCCATCGAGCGACTTCGCGGCATCGCGATCTCGCTGAATTGTTGGCAAGGCGATGATGTTGGTGGATTTGAAGTCAACCGATCGGAGCTGGGAAGTGGACTGGCCGTGACCGGCAATTACCCCGGCCGAGCGAGAACACCCGACGAATTGCGTTCGGATCTTGACCAAGCATACTCGCTCATTCCCGGCAAGCATCGCTTGAATCTACACGCGAGTTACGGTGAGTTCGGCGGTCATGTCGATCGCAACGAAATCGAGGTCGAGCATTTCAGCGGTTGGATCGAGTGGGCGGGCGAGCGAACGCTCAGTCTCGATTTTAATCCGACTTACTTTGCCCACGAGCAGGCTTCGGATGGGTTCACCCTCGCACACGCTGATGGTGCGACGCGTGAATTTTGGATTGAGCATGGGCGGCGGGCACGCCGCATTGCCGCCGCCATGGGTTCCGCGCAAGGCGACCCGTGCGTGAATAACGTCTGGGTGCCCGATGGTTACAAAGACACTCCCGCCGATCGCACTTCGCCACGCGAGCGACTGGCGGAATCTCTCGATGACGTATTCGCGGAGGCTCTCGATCCCGAGCACGTGATCGACGCTGTCGAATCGAAGTTGTTCGGCATTGGCTCAGAGAGTTACGTCGTTGGTTCGCACGAATTCTACCTGGGCTATGCGATTTCACGCGGCAAGGTGCTGTGCTTGGACGCGGGCCACTTTCATCCGACGGAAGTCATCTCCGATAAAATATCGTCAACGTTGTTGTTCGTCCCTGAATTGCTGCTGCACGTTAGCCGCGGCGTCCGATGGGATAGCGACCACGTAGTCACGTTCACCGACGAGTTGCAGGCGATCATGCACGAGATTGTGCGTGGCAACTATCTCGACCGAGTCCACATCGGCTTGGACTTCTTTGACGCCAGCATCAATCGCATCGCAGCTTGGACGATTGGCACGCGAAATGTCCTCAAGGCTTTGTTATTGGCACTTCTCGAACCGAGCGAATCTCTGAGTGACGCTGAAATTAACGGTAATTACACCAAACGATTGGCGATCATCGAGGAAATGAAGACCATGCCGTTCGCTGCGGTCTGGGACTATTATTGCCTGCAAAGCGATGTACCCGTGGGCATGAGTTGGCTCAACGAAGTCGAAACTTATGAAGCCAATACACTGTCGCGGCGCAGTGAGGTGATCGTCACGGTTTGAGTCGGCCGGCATTGGGACGAGTCCGTGATCAATAATTTTTTGGCGTGGGGAACGCGTGATGAGTGATGAGGACGTCTCGCCTGGCGACGATGTGTCGGGTGAGTTTGAGCGAGAACCGGTGCGCGAACGAGCATTACTGGGTGCTGGAAAATTTTGGGGCATGTACGCGGGTGAACATGCCGCGGGGACTGAGTTCATGATCGGTCCGTTGTTCCTTGCCGCCGGTGCGAGTCTGCAGGACTTGATCCTCGGTTTGCTGTTGGGCAATTTCCTGGCCGTCCTGACGTGGCGATTCCTGGTCACTCCGATCGCAATCGCCCGGCGTTTGACGTTGTACTACCAACTCGAACGCATCGCCGGCGGGTCGCTCGTGAAGTTCTACAATGTCGTCAATGGGTTGCTGTTTTGCTTTCTCGCGGGCGCGATGGTCACCGTTTCGGCTAGCGCCGTCGGTATTCCGTTCAATATTTTATATGCCGTCCCCGAAGCCACCTTCGGATTGGGCGACAATTCGTTCACCGTGATTGTGTTGCTCGTCGGCATCATCATGTCCGTGACTGCCGCGGCGGGGTATGAAGCGGTTGCTCGCGTTGCGAACATCGCGGCGCCCTGGATGATCGTAATCTTCGCCGCGTGTGGAATTGTCTCCCTCGTGCAAATGGAAGCGACGAGTTGGTCAACGATCCGTGAGGGCAAGTTTTGGGACGACGCGATTCGGTTCGTCCAGGAAAAGAATGGCAAACAAGATTTCGGGTTTTGGAAGTGCGTCGTATTTGCGTGGTTGTGTAACGCAGCGATGCATCTCGGAATGGCGGACTTGTCAATCTTTCGCTTCGCGCGGCGTCCCTCTTCGGGCTGGGCACCGGCGGTCGGAATGTTCCTCGGACACTACATGGCCTGGATCGCCGCCGGTCTGCTACTCGCCGCCCAGGTCAAGCTTTCTCAAGATGCCTCGGCCAACCCGGGTGCTCTCGCTTGGGGAGCCCTCGGATGGACCGGCATCATTTGCGTCGTGATCGCCGGATGGACAACTGCGAATCCGACGATCTATCGCGCCGGACTCGCGTTCCAAGGCGTTTTTCCCGGCAGCTCTCGGACCATGATGACGCTCATCGCTGGCACGGTCGCCACGATCGCGGGCGCGTTCCCAAACCTGTCGAATCAATTGCTCGGTTTCGTTGGCACCTACGGCACGGTACTGGGGCCGATGGGAGCGGTGATCGTCGTTGACCACTATCTGATGAAGAAGTTCGGTTTACGCGAAGAGTATGCACACCACTCCGGCACCGCCGTGAACGTCGCAGTATTGGTCGCTTGGTTGGCACCCGTTTCTGTGGGGTTGTACA
>JBBSJZ010000033.1:0-20988 GCA_038256795.1 Pirellulales bacterium
CAGAGTCGCCAGCGACAGGGTGGCGAGCGCCGAGGGGTCGATGTCGGTGCGCATCAGCGACACGAAGACGAGGCAGGGCACCGACAGGGTCATCGTCATCCGGGTGACGACTTCGATCCGGTACCGAGGTACTTGTCGAACCACTTCGCGTGCTCGCTTGACGCCGCGAATTTGCTGCGCAGCGTCGCTTCATCGTAGTTGTCGGCCTTGGGGTCCACAAAGCCTGAGGGATCGATGGTGAAGAACGTGAACCCCGCCGCGGCCGTGACGTCGACGTCCGCGTGCGTCTTGAGATGGTCCGCGTCGGCGCCGATGGGCCCCGTCCAACCGCAATCACGAGCACCCTCGATCGCATCGCTCATGACCTGGGTCGCGGTTCGCTGAGTGCGAAACATTTCACGGATCGATTGCTGGGGATAGATCGGAAGAATTCCCGCTCCGGCTCGCTTCATCGCGGCGACGTGGCCGGGCGTGGCGGTACCGATCCGGTCACCGAAACCGAAGCTGGGCTGGAGACCGAGAGTGACACAGATTTGATGGGACATGAAAGGATCTAGCGAATAAAAAAACGAAAGAAAGTAAGTCGTGTTGGTGACTTGAGTCGAGTGGCGTCTTGAAGTTTAGGTCACATCGATGATCGCTTTGAGCACGCCAGTCTCGGGACGTGTCAACGCATCGAAGTCGTCGACCACTCGATCGAAGGTCGTGCGGTGCGTGATCCAAGGGTCGGTGCGGATCGTGCCGTCTTCGATCAACCCGATGATGCGACCGAAGTCCTCGGGTAGCGCGTTGCGAGATGCTTTCAGCGTGATCTCGGGCCGATGCAGCACCGGATGCTTGAACTTGAGTTCCTCCGTCGTGATTCCGACATAAACCAGCACGCCGGTTTGGGCACAGTACTGGAAGGCGGCGGACATCGAGTGTGGGCTTCCGGTGGCATCGATGACGACGGCGTAGCGATCGCCGCCGGTGATCGCATTGATTTGCTCAAGCTCAGAACCATCACCCGCGAACGAAATCGTATTTTGGATACCGTAGTTCGAGCGACAAAACTGCAACCGTGATTCGATTCGATCCATCACGGTCACCGTCGCTCCGGTCAATCGCACAAACTCGAGCGTCGATAAACCGATCGGTCCCATGCCAATGATCAACACGTGATCGCCAGTCCGCGAGTCGCCGCGATGGCTCGCGTGACAACCGATGGCGAGCGTCTCGACGAGCGCGAGTTGGTCGTAGGAGAGTTTCTCGCTGGGATGCAATTTGCTCGCTCGAACGCTGAACGATTCGCACAAACCCCCGTTCTCCATGACGCCGATGACGCTCATGTTGGCACAGCAATTCGATGCCCCGCGGCGGCACGCGTAGCAATGACCGCAATTCATGTACGGCTCGATGCTACAGCGATCACCGATATGCACGTTGTCGACACCTTCACCCACCGCGAGCACCTCGACACCGAGTTCGTGTCCGGGAATGCGCGGGTAGTCAAAGAAGGGGAACTTGCCGAGGTAACAACTCACGTCGGTGCCACAGATCCCCATGCGGTGAGTGCGGACGATCGCTTGACCGGGCAGCGGCGAACCGGGCAAGTCGACTTCGATTCGTTGAAGCCGCTTGGGCTCAACGATTTGGATGGCTTTCATCGGTGTTTCCTTTAATGAAAATGTTGGGTGGGTGACTGTCGCTCATTCCGATCGCAGCCGATAGATTCGCGTCGCATTTTCGCGCCAAAAGTTCGCTTGCTCGTCAAACGACAATTCACGGACGAGTTCGGCGACGACATCGACCCAGCGGGTGTAGTGAGTCCGCATCAGGCAAACGGGCCAATCACTGCCGTACATCAATCGATCGGGGCCGAATGATTCGAGCGCCACGTCCCAGTAGCGGCGGATCGATTCGATGGACCAATCGGAATCACGCACTTCCGTCGCCACGCCTGAAAACTTACAGCTCACGTTGTCGCGGCGGGCGAGTTCTCGCAAGTGCTCTTCCCATGAATCATCGAACTGGTTGGCTTGAATCGTCGGCTTAGCGATATGGTCGAGCACGAACATCTGCTGCGGATGCCGATCAACGAACTCGATCGACGGTGCCAATTGCCGAGCATAAATGAGGATGTCGTAAACGAGGCCGCGGGATTCGAGTTTGGCGACACCACGATTGAACTGGGCACCGAGGATGAATGCGTCATCCGGTTCGTCTTGCACGACGTGCCGCACACCTTTGAGCATCGTCTCGTCGGCGTATCGATCCAAATCGTCAGCGACCGCAGGGCTCGCCAGCGGTACCCAGCCGACGACGCCGAGGACGCCCGAATTCACTCCCAAAACACCTCGGTTTTGACGTGCAATCTCCAGCAACGCGTCGGTTTCCAGGAGCGATTGTCGAGCTTGAACCGAAACCACTCCGACGACGTCCGAGGCCTGCATCTCCCGGGCAAGATCTTCGTAAAGATAATCTCGCTGGAGGATCGCTTTGGTTTCATCGATCCAGCCATACTCGAGCGGGTCGTAACGCCAGAAGTGATGATGGCTGTCGATTTTCGTCAGTGCGTTGGAACTCACGGGTGCCGCCGCCCCAGGTGAAGAGGAATCGAATGTCCTGCAAAGGATGACGAGTCTATCTCGACAACTCGCGATTCTCAATCCGCGTGCGGGTTTCATCGTTGCGTCGCTGCCCGTCACATCGGGGTCAATGAATCAACCCCGCGAGAATCCTTGGGACGCGACTAAAATCGCAGTTCGCCACCGAAGTTCACACCCTGGGCCCAGTAGTCAGTTTCGACAAACTCGAAGCGGGGACGGAGCGATCCGGTAACAGGATTGCTGGGCTCGGGGATCAGGTTCGGGTTGACACTGGTGTCGATCTGGTCGCCGGCGCGGACGACGTTGGGAAAGTAGAGCAGCGAATAACCGACGGTCGCGTGCAGGCAGCTCGTCAACCGCACGCCAAGCGTCACGCCGACTTCCGGGATCATCGTGAACTCATCGCGGCGATAAGCATTGATGTTGCTGCTTTGGGCCAATAATCCGCCCGAAAACTGCTCGGTGATACCGAGCTCGGTGATCGCGGTGTTGCCAGTGATGTTGACTTCCTGAGAATTGCTTCCCACGGCAATGCGAAGCATCGATTCGAGCCATGCTCGTTGGAAGTTGGCTTGATGGACAACGCCCAGTTGCAATCCATTGAATCGATTCTCAGTACTAAATTGTTCGTTGAGCTGGATCGAGCCGGGGACGCCGGGAACACGCGAGTCCGTGAAATCGGAGAAGGTGAGTCGATCGTCCAGCTCGAGGTGTCGGTAGCCGATCAACCAATCGACACGGTCGGGTTCGGGACATGGCCCGCACATACCCCGGTAAATCGGCACGAGCGAGGCGCGGGCATTGATTAATGCGGATCGCAAATTTGTATCTGAAGTGATGGCAACGTTCCCGTCGACGAGCCCCGGGTACGAAATCAATCCAGCGGTTTCGCGATCATTGGTCGTGTCAAAAAACGGGCGACCGAGGATCGGATCGCCTTGACCACTCGCTGAGTAGCCTTGGCCGTCACCGAACAGCATGAAGTATTCACCTTCGATCCCGAAGGCGCCCTGGGGACTCAACCAAAATCCGCCACGGGCACGAAATCCACTTTGCCAATCATCATTGATTTCACCACCACCGAACAGCGTTTGCGTCGTCGCTTCGCCGAGAATCGCGGCGCGGTTTTGAGGCGTTCCCTGGGCGCTCGTCGTGAGCAGTGGCGGAGTGTCCATGCCGTCAGCGAACCAATACAGATATTCGCCTCGGATCCACAAACGATTGCTCAATGTTTGACCAGCGGCGGGGAACAATCCGTTTTGAAAATTGGGCAGCATCGGGTTGCCGTTGCCAAGCCAACCGCCGTTGCCGTTGGCGGTTTGAACGCTGTAGGGATCGCTAAATCCGGGGTTGTTGACCATCACGGTCGTTCCTCCCGGGTATACCGCGCCCTGGGCGGATGCCACACCGCCCGAGATGAACGCGGACACTGCGGTCGCGAGAATCGCCAGGGATAACAGCGGAGGGGACACCGAGGCAAACTCCTATCTTTACCGATCATTTGCTCAAATCCGCCAATTTTTCCTCAAGAAAAACGGCGGCCGAGTCGGACGTTCCGCAATTATCAACCGTTGCGTCAAGACGAAACGACGCAGGATGCCACGAATGGACTGAACAAATTCGTCGCCAGCGCCTAGAATCTACGGCACCTTCTTTACCACACTCACACGAGGTTACTTCCATGCGTTCGATGGCTTATGCAGTCGCAGTTCTGGCTGCGGTGGGAATCATTGTTGGCGTCGCCATGATGCCGAGCGATACATCGGTACCCGGCGATTCATCCCCCGCCGCGGCGACGGTTTCCGTCACTCCCGACGTCAAGCAGGAATCCGGGACGCTCGTGATGCGCGTCCCTGACATGCATTGCCCGTTCGCGTGTTACCCAGCCGTCAAGTCGACCCTCGAGCAAGAAACCGGCATCGCTTCCGTCGAACTGACTGAACAAAAACAGGAGGGTGCGATCGATAACCCGGCAGTCGTGATCAACTACGAACCAGGTTTCGATGTCAATGCGGCCATCGCGGCGCTGACGAAGAAGGGTTTTGCGAAGTCAGAAATCGTCCAGTGAATTTAGTTTCACGGCGCGACGCTGCCATGCAAGATCGCCGGGTTCATGAGAGCGTGATGCTCGTTGGCCACGGTACACGCGACGAAGAGGGCACTCGCCAATTCTTTGCATTGTCCGATCGACTGGCTGAATTGATTGCTCCGGCGCCGGTCGCTCCGGCGCTATTGGAGTTTCAAAGTCCGACGATTGAAGAGGCATGGGGTCAACTCGTCGCCTCGGGCGCGACTCACATCAGTGTCGCACCGTTGTTACTCTTCTCGGCAGGCCACGCCAAGCAAGATATTCCCGGTATCGTCGCGCATTGCCAACTCCGCACTCCGCATGTGACCTGGTCTCAATCGAGGCCACTTTCTCGGCATCCGGCGGTGATCGATTTATCAGTCGAGCGCGGCCGAGCGGCCGTCTCGATTTGCACATCGCCGCGATCCGGCCGCGCCTTGGTGTTTGTCGGCCGTGGCAGTCATGACCCCTGTGCCCAGGCCGACACGCGTTTGCTTGGACATCTCGTGGGACACCGGCTCCAAGTGGCGGCGACCTTCACCGCGTTTTATGCCATGGCCGAGCCCAGTGTTCCAGCGGTATTGGATTTAGTCGCGTCTTGCGGTCATTATCGAGACATCATCGTCCAGCCGCATTTGTTGTTCGCGGGTCGCTTGCACGAGGCGATCGTGAAACAAACCGCTGAGGCCGCACTGCGTCATCCCCACATGCATTTTCACCTTGCGGACTATCTCGGGCCTCAGTCGGCCATTGCCCAAGCCATCAATGATCGGCAACGGGCATCGTTCGGTTAAAGTCATCACAAACTTTAATCAATCTCTCTTGACTTGATTGAGCGTCGGATCGGACACTCCGATCGGCTGCCAATATGCGACGCAGTGTTATTCGGCCCACGGCGAACGCTCGAAGACGACGAGAGAATGGTTAACTCCCCAGCACGCATCATCGCCCTGTTCTTGACGATCGCCAGCGGTTGCATGGCGCCCGCAGCGATGGCCCAGACGAGGCGAGCGGCGCGCCAGCCGATGCCCGTACTTCAGCCGGCGCCGCAACCGACCGTGAACGGCAGTGCCGCGAAACCGGCTACTTCCAAGAAACCTGTGACTGATCAAATCGACGTGTTTGAGCTCGGCGAAAAGCCGAAGTTGGGCATCGTCGAGGTCGAGCCCGTCGCCTTTCAAAATCCGGTTCCGCTCGTCCAAGGCGAACCTTCCATCGCGGGCGGACCCGTTCCCAGCGGCGAAGAATGGGTTGTGGGCGGCGGTGGAATACCCTCGGGCGTGTACCTCGACGATGGCACCTGGGTCAACGATGGTGACGTCATCAACGATGGCCAAATGCCCTCAGGTTCGCCACTGGATGAAGCGAGCGGAGCCTATCAGCTTGGCGACATGCACGCCTTCAATGGCCCGTATCCGCATGAAGATCAAAGCTTCGAGACAATGGATCTTCCGCCGGGAATGACGCACCGGCGTGGCGTCGGCGTCAGTCCCTTCTGGGTGCGCGCGGATGCTCTGCTCTGGTCGCTCGAAGGCGTGAGTCTGCCACCGCTCGTCTCGACAAGCGCCGTCGGTACCAGCCGCACGGATGCGGGCGTGCTCGGACGAGGCGGGACCACAACGCTGCTGGGTGACGAAAAAATCGATGACTCAGGCCGCGGGGGTGCGAGAATCGAAATTGGCGGTTGGTCACCCACACGCAGTATCGGTTGGCACATCGCCTACTTCGGTCTCGACGGCGCCAGTGAGACGCTGAGCTATGACAGCGCCAGTTCCCCGATTTTGGCGCGTCCGTTCTTCAGCGTCCGACCGACTGCGGTGGGGCCGAATGCGGATCTCATTGCCTTTCCCAACCAAGTCGAAGGCAACTTGTCGGTGTCCACCTCCACCTCGCTGGAAGGCGCCGAAGTGATGATGCATCGGATGCTCGCCGGAGATGGGCATCGCCAAATTCAATTCATGGCGGGCTATCAGTACAATTCACTCGAGGATGATTTGCGAATCAATGACTTCCGACGCGTCACCACCGGCACGGGCGGGCTGACATCCGGCACCACGCTTGCTCGTGAAGATCACTTCCAAACCAGCAACCGTTTCAACGGTGCGTCATTGGGGGTACTAGCAACGATGCGTCGTCAGCGGTTGTCGATGGAGACGGGCATGCAAATGGGATTGGGAAGCAACCATGCTCAAGTCTTGGTCAACGGTAGCACAACCTCGAGCGTCCCCGTCACGGCCATCGGACGAGAGATTATCACGACCCAGGGTGGATTCTTAGCTCAAAGCTCCAATATCGGCAGCTACGAGCAAGATGTATTCACCATGATCCCGCAATTGCACGTCGACTTGGGCTACAACATCAACCCGCAACTTCGGCTGTTGTTTGGCTATCGATTTCTTTACTGGAGCCAGGTTGCTCGGGCAGGTGAGCAAATCGATTCACGATTGAATTTGAGCCAAATCGATCCGGCCGGATTGTCGGGCGATGCACGTCCGCAGTCTGATTTTCGCCTCACCGACTTCTGGGCCCAAGGCATCAATCTCGGCTTGGATTATCGATTCTAAAACTATTGTTGGAGCGTGAAGTAGGCGATCGCCGTGCGACTACTAAAATGCTTGGATCGTTATCCGGCTGTCGTCGTGGTAGCGGATAATCGATAGCGATCCGGCCGGGTCAATCGATCGAGGTTTCGCGGAGTCGGCCCAGCGAGCCGGTTGAAGTTCGCGGCTCGATTTGCCCACGTAACGCGTCATTCCGCGTGAATCGGGTGAGATGGTGTCCAACACGGTTCCATCGGGCGCGAGCGTGATCCAAGAATTGGACTCGGTGGTGAACAGCAGGTATTTCAGTTCCATGGCCGGCGACCAAGAGGCGGCCGGTTCGATGCTGACGTGATCGTGCCACGTGATGACGCTGTGATCGAACGGACTGACACGGGACCAACGATGGCGAAACCCAAAATTCTCGCGTGGGCTGATTCCGGGTTGCGATTCGCCCGTGTTCCCATCAAGCAACAACCAGTCCGTCCAGTTGGTGACCAGCAAGTTGCCATCGGCCAGGGGAGATAGGTTGCTGGGGCCCGCAAGTTGTGGTGACACGTGTCGCCAAAGCTCTTGCCCACTTTCAACATCGATCGCGATGACGTGGACGCCCAATGAATCCTCGTCGGCCATGAAAAGTTTTTTTCCATCATGCTGCAGGGCGACACGCCGATGGCTGCTCCGATCGTCCCGTTTGCCGTGGAGAGTGGGTTGATCACGCGGCGGGTCAACGTCCCAAGCCTGATCGTTATCTGCATCGTCGTTTCGCAACAAATGGTTCTCGTCCGGCGCAGCGGAAACACGGTTCCGGTATTCGGCGATACCGGGAATGTCCCGGTGCGGTGTGGACAATTCGATCTGGATTCCGTAATCACTTAGTCGACGTCGCTGCGGTCGCGTCGGGCCAGCTTTATTCGTTTGGAGAATCTCGCCCGTTCCGGAATCGACCTGATGCATCGTGACATGCCCCATCCCCAACAGATTCGTGTCGCAATTCGGGATGACCCGGCCAGCGAATTGGCCCGCCGAGTCGAGCGCGACCGCCGAACCGTCGCCGCGAAACGCGACACGGAGATCCTGCAACGGCATCGGCTCGATCATTTCGACGCTTGCGACGCCTGGTAATTGATCAACGGTCTCGAGTTCGTGGTTCCAGACTTCGACTCCGCCGGCATACGAGACCGCAACGAGATGCTCCGTCGGATGATGAGCGAGCATTGCGTCGGCGAGCCGACCGCCTTGAATCTCGGTGGTTTGCGTGTCCCAAGATTCACTGTTTCGCGCCGCCGGGGTGGGTGTGATGTTCCCGCGATACAATCGGGTGCCCACGACGAAAAATAGCGAAGACATCTGTTCGTTGGACATCGGCGTGAACTCGCAGAAAAAATTCTTTCCCGGCACCGATGGCCGCAAACCGCCGACTAGATCCAGATTGTCCGTTTGGCGAAGCATCACCATGTCGGCACGCTGAACCATGATTTGGCTGCCGTCTCGATTCATGGCAAGCTTTTCGATGGCATTCGCTTGGCGAACGTCCAGATCCTGAACTTTGGAAAACTTCCATTCCCGCTTGCTAATCGATGCGTTTGTCCGCACCGTCGGAGTCAAGCTGGCTCGCCAGACTTCGATGGCGACATCCGTACGCACGACGTAGCGAGGATCTTGGCCAGCGGCTGCGAACAATCGAGAACCCTTCTCGCAAAGAGAATGCACGTATTGATTGAGTTCAACGTCCCAGCCCAAAATCCTTTGAGGCGTCGTGATGACAATCAGTCCGCGATCGTCCACGCGAATGGCCTCGATGGCTTCGATTCTTCCCACGTCCAACGGTTGCATCTCGAATCGAAGCGATCCGTTGGGCGATGGCGTGGCCGTCATCAAGAAGTTGTTCGACGCAACCACCAAGGCATCTTGGGTGGGATGCCAGCAGATGTTTCGGAACTCGTCGAGTTCGTTTTCAGCGTGAGATACCGATTCGAGGCTTAGCCGACCTTGTTGCCAGCGATAGATCCGAAGCTCGTTGATGGACGTCAAGATCGCCAGGCGATCGCCTCGGGGGGACCAACGGATGGCGATGGGGCGATGCTGCGGGGAAGTCGTCTTGATGCCCACGGATGTGATGCTGGGGTCGTTGACGGCGATGCGGCTTCTCAATTCCGGCGACTGAGTCAAGTAGGCGCTACTGTGACGAGGCTCGAATCGCCAAGACTGCAAGTAGCCCGCGAACTTCGACGAAACCGTGGGGCTGATCACCGGCGAGCTGGGGAAATCCTCGATCGCAACGCCGGTCGATGTCAACGCGACCAATGATTCAGACCGCTGGTAAGCCAGGAACGCGATTGCAACCAGCATCGTCACTAGAAAGATCATCAGCGTGGCACGCGACTTCGATGTCGTCTGAGCCGATCGCACCAGATCCGTCAGTTGGACGGTGGGCCTTTATTTGCCATACCCGTCTGCGGTTGACACGTCGATTCATCCGCAAGCATGTCCAAGCGGGCATCGTCCACGAGAGACGCCAGGGCGATCGCGACCGATCTCATCGACTCGGGTCGTCGGGTCGGATCCTTGGCCAACATCCCAGTGATCAACGCTTGCACGGCTTGGCGATCCTCGGCCGCGGAGTCATCGTCGCGGAACGGAATCGCGGGCGGTGGCGACATGCGGTGCGCCCGAATCAGACCTGTGACTGACATGCCCGAATCTGCTTTCGACGGAGCGGTGCCGAAGGGAGAATCGCCGGTCAGCAAGAATTGAAACGTGCAACCGAGCGAGTAGATGTCGGCCGCTATATCCTGGCCAGCTCGAGCAACGCAGTTGGACGGTTGAGCGATCATCCGCTCAGGAGCAAGATAGCCAAGCGTCCCAAAGTTGCCCGCAGCTGAGAGAGCGGGGTTGTCAGCGGTCCCTAGGCTCGCCAAGTCGCTAATGCTTGCCGTACCGAGATCCAATAATTTCACTTGCCCCTTGCGGTTGATCATGATGTTGGACGGCTTGATGTCCAGGTGCGCGACGCCCGCTCCGTGGGCATATTCCATTGCGATCGCAACGTCGTGAATGACACGCGATGCATCGGCGAGTCGAAGCGGTCCGATCCTTTTGATCAACCTCGCCAAATCAGAACCGTCGATCAATTCGGTGACCAAGTACGGTCGGCCATGCACCAATCCCGCATCGGTCGCGGTGACGATGCCGGGATGCGACAGTCTTCCATGGGCACGCCATTCACGCAAAACT
Source organism: Pirellulales bacterium (assembly GCA_038256795.1). Classification (GTDB taxonomy): domain Bacteria; phylum Planctomycetota; class Planctomycetia; order Pirellulales; family Pirellulaceae; genus JBBSJZ01. The sequence continues at coordinate 10,434 of JBBSJZ010000033.1, forward strand.
TGTTCGCCGACCGTGCGTGTGAATTCGCGGCCGTCGCCGATCAGCTTAATGGCGATCGATCGACCGAGATTGATGTGACGACCTCCATAAACCGTACCCATTCCTCCGTCCGCTAGGCGACGGACAATCGCATACGGTCCGATGCGATCAGGCGGAGCGACAACGGACCGTAGATTCGCGCCAGGCGATGCCAAGCATCCGAGTTTCCATCCCGCACCGCGATCAACAGCGTCGGTGACGTAGCGTCGTCGTCGATGACGATGGGTTGTTTCATGCGGCGGACACAGAACGAGTTACACTGCTTCCCTCACTCCGGATGATGAAAACCGGGGCATTCCCAGACTGAGTTGGCACGATCCGACGCGTTACGTCGTTATGTGCGCAGGCCAGTTTTCAACTTGGATCGGTTGTGTTGGAAGTCGCCAGCAATCGTCGTGAATATCGGGAGTGCATTGTTTCGATTATGACGGAAAGCCTCTCGCGAGTTCGAGTGGTCGCAGCATCGAGCGCTTCTTGTGTTGATGGGCTTGCATTCGCTGCAGAATGTTATCGAGGGTTTGCACGGCTTTTACGATGTGCTCGCCCTTGTTCAGCATGACGCACTCGGCTCGCTGGCTACTTGCGGCATCGGAGACTTCGGCGCGGGATGCGAGTCCGTCCTTGGCAACGCTCGCGAGGACTTACGTGGCCCAAATCACCGGTACGTGAGCCGCCTCGCAGATCCACAGGATCTGTTCCTGGACCTCCGCAAGACGCTCCAACCACTCGCCTTGGACCGGCAATGAAGCGTCCGCTGGTGATGGCGACAAGCAGCGACGCTCCTCTGCAAACAACCAAATCCGCGCGGGAGCAATGGTCTGGCCAAGCTGATCTCGTCGGGGCCGCCACTTGATCACCTGAGCACCAGCCTCAATGGGGCACGTTCGCAATTTCGGTCCAGCTAGGTCCATCAGCACACGACATTTTCGACCGAGCGAATGCTCCGCTTCGCGCTAATGCCCGATCATTTTCTTCCACGTTTAAGGGTCATCATGCGAGCAGTTGATTCGCATGCAGTCCATACCGTTTGCCAGGAGTTTTTCGACGAGCGCGGCGTCTGCAGCCGCCTCACTTGGCATGGTCACCATGATGCGAGCACTTCGCTTGGCGGGAGGAGGGCCCAGCAGTGCTGCGGTGTGCTCCTTCAGCAACAGCCGCCCCGCGTCGAAACCATTGACGGGAGGCGGCGAGGTGCATGGGGGTCTGAGCCAGACGGTGTAGGGTTTCCAGAACTTTGCTGACACTGGCCAGCACGTGGGATTCCGTTCGTCCCAACGACGACAGACCAAGTGCGGATAGCCGTTCCAGCAGCGGACGCATCTCGCGACGGCGCAAGGCGAGGTAGTGAAGTAAGTTTCTCGCGATTTGATTGTACGACGGATGGATATGACCAGCTGCCGGTCGCTCATCATCACACACCGCTCTCCGAACTGACCTTGGACTGATGAAAACGAGCAGTTTTTTCAAGGGAATCGGCACAATCCGGCCTCTCCTCTTGGCTGCCTAGGTCGATTCTTTCGGGGAATGTCCAATCCGCCGCGATAGATGGGCAGCGAAGCTTGCCCCCCTCATCGAAATCACGACTCATCATGAACTACTTCAACGGACCCAGGACAACTTCTCAACGACGCCGTCGAGACTCGCTGAATCGTCGGCGGATGCTGAAGCCTACATCGATGGCGGCGGCGGAGATGACATTCTCATCGGCACGCCCGGTAGCGATGTGATCCGTGGTGGTGGTGGGAATGACCGCATCGACGCGGGTGCGGGCATCGATTTTAGCTACGGCGACGCGGGCGACGATTTCATCATCGGCGGCGCGGGAGTCGATGTCCCTGGCACGCACGAAACCTTCGGGCAACGATCCTACGGTGGCAGCGGCAACGATGTGCTGTGGGCGTACGCGCATTCAAGCGGTGCCGCCGAGGTCTTGCTTCGCGGTGAGTACCTGCATGGTGGTGAAGGATCGCATCTCGGGCGACAGTGGTGACGACAATTTGGTGGGCGAGTTGTTCGAGCTCCGCGATGCGGCCAGCAATGATGCTATCGCCAGTCCGCTTCCTGAGGAGCGGTACCGTGATTCGCGTTCGCCGCTTCAACACCGCGATCCTCGCATGGTCATCGGGATCACGGACGAAGATCTTGGACCCGGCGAAGTCAGCATCGCAGAGCTTGCCGTGGCCGCAGCCATCGCCGATCGGCTGGGAACCGAGCTGATCACGTTACCCAACGGTGGTCAGGCCTTTGCCGCGGCCGTTCACGCCAGCGATCTGGGGTCGATCAGGCAATTGGACTTGTCCGACCTTGGTTTAGAAAGTCTTGGTGGACTTGAATACCTCGTTGGCCTGGTCTCGTTGGACCTTGCCGGCAATGATCTCAGCGCGGAATCGCTCGAGGTTCTGAATCCGGGGAACAACGGTGCCACCGGGACCAGGCAACTGCGTTATCTCAACCTTGACCGCAATCAGCTCAAATCCGTTTCGCCGCTGAGTCAACTGATCAGCTAGCGTGCACTGAGTGTTGCCGACCAGCAAGGCACGGTTCTTTCAGACCTCGCCCCGCTTGGTAGCTTGGCACAATTGAGTTACCTGAACGTATCGGGTAACGCGGTCGTAGATGTCGAACCGATTCGACGCTTGACGCAGTTGCGGATACTGGACGTGACCGGTCCCGCCTTTGAGGCTCAAGGCGTCCGTGCGATCGATGCGGGCACGCTGACGATGCTGGTGGGCACCACGGCGTCGATTTCTGATGCGACAGGATCTTGGCGGGTCGTCAATGATCCCGCAGCGATCGGTGGAACCTACCTAGTGCTGGACACGATCATCCTCAATGGCGATGAGCACGTCGATCTGACCCTCGATGGGCTGGTGCCTGGGATGGAATACGAAGTGTTCGCGACATGGCATGGGGATGTCAGTCACACCGACAGCGGCTTCGGCGTTGCCCAGGGTCGGGTGACCGATTCGCTCGGACGCCCGACCGAAGGCGTGCGGGTGCATGTGGCCAACGCGATCGGTTACGAAGCCGTCACCGACGCTCAAGGCCGATACAGCCTGGTAGTGCCGATCGAGAAGGTGGACATCAGCCTGGTCGCTGGTCAAAACATGGGTACCGTCGATCCACCGACGACGTACACCCAAAACGTCGACGTGCCAGAGCTTTTCGGAGGGATCGATTTCCGGTTCACGCCCGCAATTGAATTGACGACGCCGAACACGGTCCTGGAAGGCGGTTCGGTGGACGTTCAGGTCGATCTCCGACTTGCTGGTGAGTTGCAATGGACCGTCAACGGAGGCCCCTTCCGTGACAATGTCGGCGATGCCGAGGGATTCCGTTTCACGCCGCTGGATGCTGGCGTCTATACCGTTCGTGCAACCCTTCAGACCGACGACAGCCGCGAGTTAATTGCACTGGCCGTGATTCGTGTCCACGAGGTTCCGACGATTCTTCAAGTCGGCGATGACCTGACCATCTCCGAAGGACAACCGGATCTGACGCGGCAGTTGGTCATCGATCCGGGCAACGATGCTGTGACGGTCTTGGTCGACTACGGCAACGGCCGTCGCGAAGCGAACGAGGCTCCGCTGCTCAATCGATTCGTCAGGATCGATGAGGGAGATGACGGCACGTTCGAGCAAACGCTTTCGGTCGACGACGAAGGTCGATTCCAGTTCGCCAACTTGCCGATCGGACTGTACCGCGTTGTCGCTGATTTTGGTAACGCGGTAGGCGCAACGACACCTCGATCTTTCCTAGTCGAGATGACGACCGCTGGCGATGTTTTACTCACCCCGATCGGTTTCAACGACGACATGGACGGGGACGGGATCAGCAACGATGCGGAACTCAACTCGCCGGCCGGATCGGATGCCAATAGCGACAGAATCCTCGACTACTTGCAGGGGTATGTGGCATCGGTCAACACCGTGGGTGGACCGGTAACGCTGGTTAGCGCCGCGGGATCACGTTTGCGAAACGTCACGGCGCTGGCCGCCGCGAAGGATGCCGACCTTGATGTCGATTATCCCCTCGGTCGTCTCGCCTTTGCTGTGGAAGGACTACCACCGGGTGCTCGAGCAAGCATCGAACTCCGCACGCCCACCGGCGCGGGCATCAATCTGGTCTATGCGGTCGACGATGCCACGGATCCACTGACGCCCTTGTTCGCCGAGTACGGCGCTGGCGACGACGAATCGATCGAGTTTTTTGCCGATCGCATCTTGTTGACCGGTCGTGACGGCGGTGCGGCCGACCTTGACGCAGCTACCGACGGCAGTGTGGCTTTCTCGCTGCAACCAGCGTCAGTCGATTCCGTGTGGACTAATCCGATCGATGCAACTGACGTCAACGAAGACGGGCAAACGACTGCCCTGGACGCGTTGTTGATCATTAACGCGCTGCGACGAAACGGTGGAAATCTCGTTCTCGATGGGCCGCGTCCTCTCCTTATGGATTACTTGGATGTCAATGGCGATGGCGGCGTTTCAGCCGTCGACGCGTTGCAGGTCATCAATCAAATGAACCGCAATGATTTGATTTCGGGGGAGCCCGAGGGCGAGATTGTCGAGCCACATGTTTTTGTCACACCCGCGTGGTGGAAGTTCGGCCGTCGTGGGCCGGATCGGATGGGTTGACGCGGATGCTTGAGGTGCCGCATTTCTTCGCAACGCTGCCCGACTCGCTGGCAAGCACTCCTGGGCTGTGACGCTGAAGCCCGGTGCCGCTAGCGAGCTAAGGTTGCTGGCTGGACCACGAGCTGGTCTTTGCGCTTAAATCAGACGCCTTGGGTGGGTGGCATTGCAGGTTTCAAGACAGCATCGTTTGGACGGCCTGTGGTTTGCGTGCGACGGCGATCCAGTCGAGTTTAGAATTGCATTGCCAAGCACCCAGGATCATTGCCCACATGTCGTATTTAGCTCCCGTTGAGTTTGTCACCAAGATGGTCGATGCCGGCGAATCGAAGATTTTCATGTCGACGCGTGACACGATCATCAGGGCATTCATGGCGGGCGCGACGCTGGCCCTGGCGGCAGTTTTCGCGGTGACGGTGAATGTTCAAACCGGACAACCGCTTGCCGGAGCCGTCCTCTTCCCGGTCGGCTTCATGATGCTGTACTTGATGGGCTTTGATCTGCTAACCGGGGTGTTCACATTGGCGCCGCTGGCGCTGATCGACAAACGTCCTGGCGTAACCTTGGGAGGTGTTCTGAGAAATTGGGGGCTCGTTTTCGTCGGTAATTTCGCAGGTGCGTTAACGGTCGCTGTGATGTTCTCCGTAATTTTTACCTACGGTTTCAATACTGAACCGAACCAAGTCGGGACCGTCATTGCGGGCATCGGCGAATCCCGAACGCTTGGATACAAGGAACATGGTGCGGGCGGGATGCTGACGTTGTTCTTGCGTGGCGTTTTGTGCAATTGGATGGTGTCGATGGGTGTGGTCGGGGCAATGATTTCGACGACGGTCAGTGGCAAGGCGATCGCGATGTGGATGCCGATCATGCTGTTCTTTTACATGACGTTTGAGCATTCGGTGGTGAACATGTTTCTCTTCCCTTCGGCGCTGATCATGGGCGGCGAGTTTTCAATCGCTGACTATTTCATCTGGAACGAAATTCCCGTCGTCGTCGGCAATGCGATCGGAGGGTTTTCTTTTGTCGGTTTGACGCTGTACACCACTCACATTCGAACGGCACCGAAGCGAAGCCAGGCTTGATGAGGACCGCCGAGAATTTCGCCCTCGTCAACACCATGATCGAATTATCCGTCGGGCAATTCAGTTCAGCGGGCGTTAAGGCGATCAACCAAGACTTCCATGGGATTCGCGTCCCGGATCATCCGTTGCGGGTCACCAAGGGTATCCCCGCCGCGATCGCGGACGGGATTAGTAGCAGCGCGGTCAGTCAGGTCGCGGGCGAAATCGCCGTCAAAACATTCCTCGACGATTACCTCGCCACCCCCGAAACATGGTCGGTCAATCGATCGGTGCGACGGGTGTTACAGACCACCAATCATTGGTTGCACTCCGCAACGGTATCTGGCAAGGACACGAGCAGCGGCGAAACCCAGGACGGCGAACTGTTCCAGGATCGGGGGTATGTTTGCACGTTTAGCGGTATCGTTTTCAAAGCCACGACGGCATACGTCTTTCACATCGGCGACACTCGCATTTATCTCGGACGTCAAGACGCGATCGAACAATTGACGACTGACCATCGAGTCCAAATCACCTCGAAAACAAGTTACCTCACCCGAGCGATGGGTTTCGAGAAGTCCGTCGAGGTCGATGCTCATTCGCGGGTGATCTATCCGGGCGATTTGTTTTACATGCTCACCGATGGCGTCTACTCTTTCGTTTCCGACGACGACTTGCGATCGGTGGTCCGACAAAATGCAGACGACCTTGACACCGCGGCAGCGGAATTGATCGAGATTGCTCGTCGCAATGGAAGCGATGACAACCTGACCGCACAAATCATCCGCGTCGACCGGGTGCCGGACCTCGCGCGTCAGCCCACGTTCGACCAACGGATCGAATTGCCGCACCCACCGCCGCTTCAGCCCGGCACCAGTTTCGACGGATACGATATCGTCCGGACATTGCACCAGGGCGACCGAAGTCATGTGTTCTTGGTCCAAGATCAAGCATCCAAGCAGTACCTAACGCTCAAAGTACTGTCGACGCATTTACGCGAGGATGCCGATCAAGTCGAGCGATTCGTGACTGAACAATGGATCGCTCGTCGAGTCAATAATCCTCACGTGTTGAAGTCGCCCATCGCCAATCGCAGACCTAGTTTCCTCTACACCTTGATGCACTACATCGAAGGCCAAACGTTGTGGCAATGGATGCTAGACAACCCCTGTGCCCCGATCGAAACGGTGCGTCAAATCGTGGAACAAATCGGCGGCGGATTGCAGGCACTCCATCGACTGGAAATGGTGCATCAGGACCTTCGTCCCGCCAACATCATGATCACTGCGGGAAATGCCGCCACGATCATCGATTTCGGCTCCACATCGGTGACGGGATTGGCTGAAGCGACATCGAGCCAACCGGATACTTTGCCGCTCGGGACGGTTCAGTACATGGCCCCCGAACAATTACTCGGCCAGCAAGCGACACCGCGTTCGGACGTTTTCGCCCTCGGTGTGATTACCTACCAAATGTTGAGTGGAAAGTTGCCCTACGGCAGCCTGCTGGCGAGATCCCGCACGCGTGCCGACCAGGCTAAGTTGAAGTACCAAACGTTGATCGGACCCGATAGCCGAATCCCAACCTGGGTTGACGGTGCGATTCGTAAGGCCGTCGAAATTCACCCTGCAAACCGCTATCAGGAACCGTCTGAGTTGCTGTACGACCTGCGTCATCCTCGACGCGAGTTGATGAGCGGCGATCTACCTTTGCTAGAGCGAGATCCCGCTACCTTCTGGAAGCGAATCGCGTTGCTACTCGGTGCGTCGTTAGCCGCAGTCTTGTTCGCGTGGATCGCGACGGCGAGTTGATTCGCAAGGGTGTGCGAGTTTGCCTCGTCCTTCTTCATTTTCGGTCACCCTGAAATCCTCTCCATCACTCGGTATGGTCACGGTGATCTTAGGTCAAGGGACGTGCGGGTGAATCGGTCCCTGGGGTCTGCCCAACCACTGCATCACCAAGTCGATCGCGGCGGGGCCGGAACCGAAGTGGAGTAGGTTGTGGCCGCCGCTGGCGAAGCTGTGATGGACGGCGTTGCTGCCCATGCGAATGGCAACGTTGCGGCTGGCGGCGCGGTCGATCATCGTATCGTCTTCGCAATCCATGACGAGCGTCGGCACGTGGATGTGGCGAGCATGATCGAGTGCCCAGCGACCTTGAGCGAGCAACTGCGTCGCTGCATAGATCGTGATCTCACCGTGCAACAATTCGTCACGATCCTGGCTCGCCGCATCCGCATCCTCCGATCCGGCGGGCGAATCGAACGTGCGACGCACTTTGATCCAGGGGACCAAGAAGCCGGTCAACCACGCGGCAAGGATGTGGGGTCGCGGCGGCGGATCGGGTGGCAACAGCATGGGTGCTGCGAGGACTAGACCCGCCAACTCACCGGAGCTGTGGGGGTGGTTGGCGTAACGAAGGACATAGTTAATCGCGAGGTTTCCACCCATGCTGTGTCCGAGCAGGAACTGCGGCACGCCGGGCAATCGCTGCGCGACCGTTTCTCGTGCCGCAGCGATATCCGCCAGCACGTGACGGTAGCGTCGAAAGTGGCCTCGTCGACCCGGTGAGCGTCCGTGACCGGGCAAGTCGAATGCGAAAACCGCAAAGTTGGCCGCACTCAAGCGATTTGCAAAATGCTCGAACCGTCCACTGTGATCGCCGAGTCCATGCACGACAATCACGACACCCGCGGATGATGACGCCGACGCCGGCGACCATAACCGACCCAAGAGACGTCCATCGCGTCCCGTCCCGAGCGTTTCGGCCTCCATGCTTTTCGTCCCGAGTTCGACTATTTCTTCAGCGCCCAGTTGAATCCCGCTGCGACCACCTGCTGCCAAGTTTCGTCGAGCATGGTTTCGTTGTGGTGGCCGAGTGAGGTTCCGAACACGCGAACACCTTTCACCTCATTGGCCCAAATCACAGGCTCCTGCTGCTTCGTTTCAGAGCTGTAAGCGGTGGCCAAGATGGTCGAGCCCGGCCACACTTTTTCGATGATGTACAGCTCGCCGTTGGGTGTCTTCCAAGTCTTGCCCATTGAGAGTGCTGGCGTCTGGGCAAGGATCGCGTGCGTGGATCCGGCCTCGGTGGCGACAACATCGAGGCTGTGTTTTGTGCTCTCGTGTCGACGGCTCGTCACTCCCACCAATTCGCGCCAAGCGTCGGCGTTGGCGGCCGTGCGGTACGAATGCAACGAGCAATGGACCATGATCGCGGGCGTGCCGGCTTTGAGGTGTGCGTCCACGATCCCTTGAATGAAGTCGACGTCCTCGACGGCTCCGAAGCACTCGTTGTGAACCACGATGTCGAAGCCATCGATCCAGTCCGCGTTCTTGTAAACATCGGCCTTCACTTCGCGACGATCATCGTACTGCAAAAGGGTCCAATCGATCGGGCCGACTCTCTCGCTCAAGCCTTCGCTAATGATTCGCTTCTGGTTTTGGTAGTCGTGGCAACATCCGCCCGTGATCATCAGGGCGCGGATGGCAGGCTCGGTGACGCCTGTGGCCGCGACGGGCGGTTGGCCGTGCGCGATCGTCACGATGCCCAACGAGGCAGCCAGCGAAATGACGAAGCGGGCCATGAAGGTGCGAAATGGGGTGGGCGTTTTCATGCGGGGCTCAGCGGCGTTGGAAGTGGATATTGGAAGTGGCTTCGGCATGGAAGGTGCATTGATGAGCCGTAGGTCATTGATTCCGGCTGCCAAGTTGGCGATCCAGCTCACTCCCTTGAAGGCGCAAACGATGTTGATTCGGCTATTAGCGGCATTCATTGTCATCCCGCTCGTCGAATTGTACCTGTTGCTGCGGTTGGCGGATGCCACCAGCGTGATGACGACGTTTTTGGTCGTTCTCGGGACGGGAATCGTCGGCTCGATGCTCGCTCGCCGCGAAGGCTCGCTCGCTTGGTTCCGATTCCGCGCCGCGCTCGCCGATAATCGGATGCCCAGCCGTGAAATCCAGGACGGCTTGATGGTCGTGTTCGCCGCCGCATTGCTGCTAACCCCCGGCTTAATCACCGACGCGATGGGGTTTCTCCTGCTCGTTCCCGCCGGCCGCGACTTCGTTCGTAACTATGTCCTCAGCCGCTACATGTCCAAAGTTCACGTTCATGTCACTGGACTAGATAGCGGTGATTCTATCCCCCAGGTGGGAGATCCGCCGGCCTTGGAACCGCTCCATCGGCGCGGTTATACCGTTGACGCGGACCATTTCGAGCGGCGGCGTTGATCGATTCCCCTGGATCGCGGTTGGGTACCCGGGTGGCAGTCGACTATTCTAAGGGGATGCAACGCATCATTCAAACTCGTTCGAACCGGTCGCTCGAAGCCGCTCGGCTGCCACTTGGGGTAGTGTCCGTCTTCATTTGCTGGGTGGTGTGTGGTGCCGGATATGCGGATGAGGCGTCTCGAGAGGCTGTGTTCCGCGATCGCTTGCAACCGCTACTGAAGACATATTGCCTCGATTGTCACGGGTCTGATGGCGACGGTGAAGTCACCCTCGACGCGGATCGGTCAGCCGCGAGTTTACAAGTAAACCGCAAGCTCTGGGCGCGAGCGATCGGCCAGGTACGGCTAGGCACGATGCCTCCGGCCGATGGTGAAATGATGGACGCGGCGACGCGAGCAACGATGGCTGAGTTGATGGATGAACTCGTCAACGCCGTCGATTGTGTCCGCGATCCGAACGCGGGTAAAGTCGCGCTGCGCCGACTCAATCGCAACGAATATCGCAATACGGTTCGCGACTTGACGGGTGTCGATTACGAACAAGCTGCGGGATTCCCCGGCGATGATGTCGGATACGGATTCGACAA
>JBBSJZ010000034.1:0-20967 GCA_038256795.1 Pirellulales bacterium
TCCGGTGGCCGTGGTCGCTTGTCGGGCATTACCGCAGCCGTTTGCTTGCTGGCCTTCGTGCTCTTCTTCGCTCCTTGGATCGAACAGATTCCGATGGCGGCCCGTGTCGGGGTGATGTTCATGGTCGTGATCGGCACGTTCGAATGGGCGTCACTCAAGATGCTGCGGCGGATGCCACGGAGCGATATGCTCGTGATGATCCTGGTGGCTGGCTACACCGTCGTCATGCACGACTTAGCATCCGCAGTGATCCTCGGCGTGATCGTGTCCGCGCTCGTCTTCGCTTGGCAGCACGCGACGCACATCGGTGCCGAAGTGAGTCACAACGAGTTCGGGAGCAAGATTTACCAACTTCACGGGCCGTTGTTCTTTGCATCGGTGAGTTCGTTCAAGGACATGTTCGATCCCGCCAGCGATCCCGATGATGTCGTGATCGATTTTTACTACTCCCGCGTCTACGACCAATCGGCCCTTGAAGCCATCAATTTCCTGGCCGAGAAGTATGAGACGCTCGGCAAGCGATTGCATCTCACACACCTCAGCTCCGAATGCCGTACACTGCTCGACAAAGCGGGCGACCTCGTCGAGATCAACATTTCCGAAGATCCGCATTACCACATCGCCACCGATCGCTTGGCGTGATGCACGGTTCGATCACCAGCCACACCCATCATGCGAAACGCGGCATTCATTCTTTTGGTCATCATCGGTTCGCAACTCGCTCGCGGTGAGGAAGATCTGCCCAGCGGAGATTGGGTCGAGCACGGTTTCGATGCCAGCGCCAAGATCACGCTGCAGTCCCACCTCGCTCAAAGCGTCGATCGCGGTGATGTGCCCGGCGGTGCGTTGCTGTTGATGCACCGCGGCGAGGTCATCTTCCGCGAAGGGTTCGGCTACGGACACCTTCGTCGCAAGCTCCCCTTCACGGCGGACTCGCAATTTCGGATCGCTTCGCTATCGAAGCCGATCCTCGCGACGTTGGCGGTGAAGCTCGATGCCGACGGTTTGCTCGAGTTGGACAAGCCGATCGATGCGTACTTGCCGGAAACATCGGCGCTGCGATTGGAAAACGGTGATCGCCCCAAGCGGATGCCCTCGGTTCGAGAATGCCTCAAGCATACGGCTGGCTTCCTCACCGATTACGACGAGGGCGGGCGGCCGTGGTTGGTCCAGACCGGCAAAGGTCTCAGCCTCGAAGCAGTCGTCGGCATCGAAGCGTCGATCCCGATGTCTCGCGATCCGGGTGTCCAGTTCGCGTACAGCGGCATCGGTTACGACATCGTCGGCCGGATCATCGAAGTCGTCACGAAGCGAGGCCTCGACGAGGTGCTGCGAAGTGAACTTGCTGAACCGCTCGGGATGACACGAACGACTTATTATCCCAGTGCCGAGGCACTCGACACGATGCCCAGCTTTTATTGGCAATGGCGCAGCGACGGTGGGTTCCGGCGGCGGCTCGATTCGCCAACCGTGCCGATGCCGGATTACGTTTCCGTGGGTGGCGGAGTGGTTTCAACACTCGATGACCTCGCCCGATTCATGATGCTGCATCGCAGCGGTGGTATCGTTCGTGGCCAAGCCTTGATCTCGGAGTGGTCGCTGACGCGGATGTACGAGCGACGTAAACCGGGGTCGTACTATGGACTCGGCTTCTCACTCGGTCCGGCCGGTGACGATGGACTCGCGTCCTGGATCTATCACAGCGGTTCGAGTGGAACGATGCTGTGGTGGGACCGCGAGCGGGATGTCATTGGCATCCTGGCGACCCAGCAAAGTCGTAGCGCGGGTGAGAAGATGGCGGAATCGCGAAAGCGGATCCCGAAGGACGCGCCCACGTGGCAAGCGACAACCAAGGCCCAATACATCGATCCCGTTTTCGGTTGGACCGGAATGGCGGTGGGTGTCCGCGCAGGCGACTCCAGGTAAGCCGACGTGATAGCTCGAAACAAAGTATTCGTGCGGCCACCGGTAGTGTGGCGCCGATTTGATCCAAGAGCAGCTTGAGCTTCATGGCAGCCGACGATTCACCGCGAGCTTCGCTGTCCCAGGCGGACTTCCCCAACAAATGCCATCCTTGTCACTCGTTCGAATCACCAGTCGGGGAATCGGGTTATGACGGCGGTCACCTTCCACGCCGATGGACGTCATGCGTCCGATGGCTCGATAGGGGCGATCAACCCCACGAACGTTCCAACGTCCAGGAGTCAGGAGTCGCACTGCTGCTGCAGGAGATCGAACCACTGCCACCGCCACCACTGCTGCCGCTGCTACCGGGCACCGTAATCTTGCTGAAGTTGTTGTAGTCACCGCCCCTTCGCCTTCGCCACTGCCACCGCCAGGGATGACGATCACGGTGGGACCGCTGGGGGTGTAGTCCATTTCGATCAGGGTTGTCGAAACGCTGTTGACGGCGAAGTGTTCGGACGTCGTGCCCAGACCCACGACATCGCCGCTGAGTGTGACCAAGCCATTGCTGCTACCGCTGGTATGGAACTCATTCTGTCGCATTAAGACATCGCGAATGCTCATCGGTTCGAGGCACAGCTCAACGGACGGATCCTTCAACGAGCGTTGTCGGGCACCGCAGCGACTTCGGCGGCCGGTTGGGTGGCGCCGATTTGATCCAAGAGCAGTTTGAGTTTCATGGCTGCTGAAGATTCACCACGAGCTTCGCTGCCAGGCGGACTTCCCCATCGAATGTCATGCTTGTCACTCGTCCGAATCACGAGCTGGGGAATCGGATTTTGACGACGGTCACCTTCCACACCGATCGAGGTCATGCGCCCGATGGCTCGATAGGGGGCGATCAATGCCGCGAGTTGGGCCGCAGCTTCGACTTGAATATCACCAAAAGCCGATCCCGCGCCGCCGGTCGGGTATGCATCGGGAATCTCGATATGGATAAAGCTCGACGTTTCGGCAGACGAAAAGTCGGCGGGTGGGAGCAACACTCCATCACCATCAATCGGAAAGAATCCGACGCTGTCCGTTTTGCTGTCGCGCATCGCGACTCGCACCATGGCGACCGGCGTGCGGTAGTCGACGCGAACGTCGACAGCGCCGCCGGGCAATTGTCGCACGCTTAAGACACGCCGGATCCACGGATGGGTGCTGAAGGCCGAGGCGATCTTGGTGGTCGCCTGGTGATCAAGCAAGGAAAGCCCTTCCATGGCCGTGTCTTGGTAAACCGTTTCGATGATATCACTACGCACGAATCCCGGCGGCGTTGTGATTTCGATCAGTGTCGGATCGACGCCGTAGTATTGCTTGGCAACATGCTCGGCGCCCCAGCGGTGCCAGGCCATGTAGCCACCGCCGACCAGGAGTGCTGGCCACAAGAACGAAAGCACGGCGGGCGCCTGGATCAATCGACGCAAGAGACTGCGGATCGGTCGCGGGTCAATCGTTTGCTGCGGTTTCGCGGCCACGTGCGATGTATCTCCATCGTCCCTGATGAATCGCGGACCGATGCGCTCGGCCGATCCGCTTACTGGTGGTACCTCTACCAGATTTGCAGATTCAGCTGCAAGTCGATCCCGGTTTGCAGCAGCACTTGCTCGCGGACGCGTTCGATCAACCGCAGGCACTGGTCACTCGTCGCACCCGTGTGAGCGATCAGGTAGTGCGGCTGGCTCGCGTCGAGCGAGACCTCACCCTCGCGAAGCCCTGATAAACCGACGGTTTGAATCAACTCACGGGCGGACATGGAATCGGGGTCGATGAACGGCATCGCGATCCGTCGTTCGTCCGTCGGACGAGTGGCGTTACGGCCAATCCAGAGCTTTTGCATCCGTTTGGTGAGGGCCTCGACCTCACGAGGCTCGAGATCCAAGGTAATTTTGGTAACCACGAGCCCGCCGAGATCGGACTTGCGGTGCGAGAAACCGATCTCGTCGGCGAGGATCTCTTCTAACTCGCCTGATTCGCCGATCACCGTCACGCTATGCACGACGGAACCGATATCACGACCGCCGCTGGACGCATTGCCGACGACCGCGCCGCCGACCGACCCGGGAATCCCGACCAAGTGCTCGAGCCCCGCCAAGCCGGCGCCGACCGCTTTAATCACGGCATGGGAAAGTTTAGCGCCAGCACCCGCGGTCATGCGGTGGCCGTCGATGTGCAATTGAGACGTCGCGGGAGCCGCCAGACTGATCACCAAACCGTCAAAGCCGGCCTCGCGAACGAGCACGTTACTGCCACCACCGAGGATGCGAACGGCGATGCCCGCGGCTGCCGCGGCTTGATGCAACTGGACGAGCTGTGATTCCTCGAGCGGCTCAGCAAAAAAGCGGGCGGGGCCACCGATGCCGAGCCATACCATTTGCCCCAAGGGTTCATCGGCACGAATCAAATGTCGCAACTGATCCGGAAAACTCATCGATTCACCCAATAACCTTCGAAGTGCTGCCACAGCCAACAAAAAAGCGTTGGTCGTTTCTGTGCACAGAACACGACCAACGCGAGCGTTTTTCTGTCGGATCGAGCCGACGCAGTCAAGGGGCTAGCTGGGACCCGCCTCGGCTCTTCCCTAACCTCGACCGAGCAACTTGGCTGATCGAATCAGCGATCGGACGGGCTGGGCCGGTTGGAATCCGGTCAACTTCAAGCGTTTCCAACGCCCCGTGTCACTCTGAGAGAAGACAATGATTTGCGGAACCATTTTCTCACCCGCCATGAGTTGCTTCGCCAACTCGGGGTCCGCGTCGCGGTCGATGACGACCACGCTGCAATCATCCAACTCTCCGTTTTGTTCCATCGACTTGATCGTGGTGTCCTTCAGAACGTGACATGCGGGACAATATTCCGCACTCACGACGACGACCAGGGGTTTCTTCTCCGTAATCGATTTCTCGTACGCCATGGCATACGACTGCTTCGCTTCGTGCTCACTGGTGAAAAGTGACAAGGCTATCGCGAAAAGCACCGAAACCATTCCAAGCTCCCTCATTTGAAGGTTAATCGTCTCAGATGGGGCCGACACGACGTCGGCGAAGGCTGAACCAGTTTTATTCCCGCTCGTGCGATATGAACCGAAGTTCCCACAATCGCGAGATCACCGTCACAGTCCTCAAATAAACTCAACCACCTAAGTCTCGATTTCCGCGTCGTTGTTGCAACCAGCGAGACCGTCCCGCAGTTGACTGGATTAGAAGTGCTGAATTCAAAAAAATTTGACAACAGAACTTTGACGACGCCCTCAGCTCACGCAGGCGATGGACCCGTGACCCTCGGCTCTGTTTGTGCCGTGAAAAGATCACCCGCGTCCAAGCTCGCTCCCGACAGATTGGGAAGGCTAGCAAGACACTAGCGATCGCGACCGTGCGGGTGAACTGGGCGAAGTATAAGGACGCCTCGAGTGCTCACAAGGGTCACCATGAAAAATCAGGGCAAATTGGTAATGCGGGGTGGCGCTCCCGAACACGCGTGTCGCATACTTTCAAGCCACAACCGTATCGCTAAACTGTTTTGAAGGAAGTACTTGGGGACATCGCAGCGCTGAACGGATCGGATCGGGGGTGGAGGCGGTTAGCCCGGTGGTTTTATTGCCGCGTCGACCCGCTATCTGTGGGCTGTAGAATCAATCAAACTCGCATCGAACGCACTTGCGGAAACCGTCAAGGCTCAATTACCCCGAATTTTCATGATGAAACTGCGAATCGGTCTGATCGGACTCGGCGACGCCTGGCAACACCGCCATCGTCCCGCCTTGAAGGTGCTGGGCGATCGCTTTGACGTTCGCGCCGTGTACTGTCCGGTCGCGAAATTGGCTGAGAATTGTGCGGCAGAATTCCAGGCCGACCCCGTCGATGGCTATCGGGCGCTGGTGGACCGATGCGATATCGACGCCGTCATGGTGCTGCAGAAATCATGGCTCGGTTGGCTGCCGATTCTCGCGGCTTGCGAAGCCGGGAAGTCGATTTATTGGGCCGGCGATCTCGACTTTGATCCCGTCGCCGATGCTCACGTCCGCGAAGCCATCGAGCAATCCGGCGTCGCCTTCATGACGGAGTTCCCGCGGCGATTCTCGCCCGCGACACTGCGTTTGAAGGAACTCGTCGCGACCAAGCTCGGACAACCGCGATTGCTCTTTTGCCATCGTCGCATGAAGGATGATGAAGCGCACATCAAGACGGAGTGCGGTAGCAATCCCCAGCGCCGTGAATTGGTCGAGTTAATCGACTGGGCTCGTTACGTGGTCGGTCGTGAACCCACCGCCGTCACATCGATGGGACACTCGGGTGGCGAAAGCCCCGACTATCGCTGCTTGAGCCTGCAATTCGCCGCTCAAGCTGAAAAACCAGCCGTCACGGCCCAAATCAGCTGCGGCAGCTACATCCCCGGCACGTGGCACGAGGCCGTCGGATTCCGACCGCCCTCGGCGATGCAGATCTGTTGCGAGCGCGGCGTCGCATTCATTGACCTACCGAGCACCTTGGTGTGGTTCGATGATGCCGGTCGGCACCTGGAGTCGCTCGAGATGGAACTTCCCGTGGGTGAACAATTACTCACGCAGTTCCATCGCTGCGTCACGAGCTTGATCCGTAAGCTTGGCGACTTGAACGATGCTTATCGAGCGGCGTCGATCCTCGCGGCGGCCGAAGTGAGCGAACACGAGGGGCGAAGGATCGAGGTGTAGGAGATTTGGTTCAGCCAAATTTGCCGCGGACGTAATCTTCCGTTCGTTTTTGCTCCGGCTTGGTGAACACTCGCTCGGTCTCGCCGACTTCGATTATACGCCGCTCATAGAAGAACGCCGTCTGGTTGCTGCATCGTGCCGCTTGCTGCATGTTGTGGGTGACGATGATGATCGTGTACTGCTTCTGCAGCTCGAACATCAAGTCCTCGATCGCCAGTGTGCTGCCCGGGTCGAGGGCACTGCATGGTTCATCCATGAGCAATACTTCTGGGCCGACCGCGATCGCCCGCGCGATGCACAATCGTTGTTGCTGGCCACCCGACAAACCCAGTGCCGGCGCGTGCAATCGATCCTTCACTTCTTCCCACACCGCAGCCTTTCTCAGCGACCATTCCACGAGCTCGCCCAAGTCGCGTTTCGTTACCTTCATGTGCAAACGCGGTCCGAAGGCGACGTTGTCGAAAATACTCTTCGGGAACGGGTTTGGTTTTTGAAACACGATCCCGACGCGTCTTCGCAAGTCCACCACATCGGTCGACTTGGAGAGTAAATCGATCTCGCCCAAGCTCGCCTTGCCGGTCGCGTGTGCGGACACAATCGTGTCGTTCATGCGGTTGAACCAACGCAGCAGCGTGCTCTTGCCACAACCACTCGGGCCGATGAAGGCGGTCACGTGATTCTTGGGGATCGTCAGCGAGATCGAATGCAATGCTTGGAAGTCGCCATACCAACTATTGAGTCCATCGACACGGATCGCCACGGGTGCTTGGCGGATCGTGGACTCGGATTTCGTGACTGCCATCGGCACGATCGCTGCAGCGGTGTCCGTCATGAGGTTTGTCATACTTAGCTAAGGTTTCTTTGCAGCTGATGGCGGATTAAGACTGCGACGGCGTTGAATGACAATAGAACGAGCAGCAGAATCAAGATACCACCGGCGGCCAGTCCGTGAAATTCAGAACTCGGATTACTCGCCCAATTGTAGATCTGCAGCGGCATCACGGTGAATTCGTCCATCAAGTGCTGGGGGGCGTGGTTCATCACGATAATGCCCGAAATCAACAGAATCGGGGCTGTTTCGCCAATCGCTCGGCTCATCGCGAGAATGGATCCCGTCATGATCCCGGGGACCGCGGACGGTAACGTCACGTTCCAAATCACTTGCCACGGTGTCGCTCCCAAACCCAAAGCACCCGCCCGCAACGAACTCGGGACAGCTCGTAAGGATTCTTGAGTGCTGATGATGATTACGGGCAAAATGACCAACATCAAGGTCAGGGCACATGCCAACACGCCGCGACCCAACGGCAAACGAAAGTAGTACCACGCCTTGCTGTCGATCGGACCGCCCTCGCTATCCGAAAACAGGGTGTAGTCGAGCACTGATTCGTCGCTGGGCAACTCCTCTCCCGGCTGGATCACATTGATCGATACGGGCTTGCCCTCAAAATCATACGCCAACATCCCTGATTTTAATTCCGGCATCGCCGCCCCCGCTCCGCGGACCGGAACCTGGATCGAGCGTAAGTTCTCCGTCATGAATTGGTAGCTGTATTCGATGCCAGTTTCGAACGCCGGCTGACCCGGCGCATCGGGGACCTGGAACAGATTGAACATGTTGACGAATACGGTCAGCCCGATGATGCCGTAAACCACGCTCGGTACACCGGCGAGATTGGAAATGTTGAGTTGAATGATGCTGTACAACCACGACGCCGCCGTGCTTCGTGGCTGAAACTCTTCAAGCAGAATCGCCGTCCCAACACCGATCGGTAACGTCAGCATGGCGCACAAAGTGCAGACCCAAATCGTGCCGAAGATTGCCGGGCGCATCCCACCGTTCACTGCCTCGGGTTCATCCACCGCGGACAGCAGTGTCCAAGACACCCAGGGCACACCTTGCACTAGGATTGAACCCAGCAGAAATACCAGGATTAGCACGGAGATACTCGCCGTCGCGACACAAGCAATGCGAAACAGCGAGTCCGTTCGCATCCGCGATTCGCTACCGCGAAGCCGCGGTTGAGGTGCTTCGCTCATTCATAGGTCTCACGGAAACGTCGTCGCACCAGATTTCCGATCAACGTCAATGTCAACGTCAACACGAAGAGCGTGAAAGCGACGGCGTAAAGCGAATAATAGGTAACGTTGAAATTTGATAAGTCGCCGGTGGCCATTTGAGCCATGAAGCCGGTCATCGTTTGCGTGTCTTCACGCGGATCAAACGTCACATGCGCCCGGCTGCCGGCGGCCAAGGCAACGATCATCGTTTCGCCAATCGCGCGGGAAATTGCCAGCAGAAATGAACTGATAATCCCTGAGAGTGCCGCCGGCACAATGACCTTGATCGAAGCGTCGAAACGCGTGCCGCCCAAACTATAAGCCGCTTCACGCATCGCACGAGGAACGGCCGCAATCGCGTCTTCGGATAGCGAACATACCGTCGGAAAACATAAAACTCCCACCGCGATTCCTGCACTCATGGCGTTGTAAACGCTGAAACCTCCGTGCAACCACTGCAGTGACGGCGTGATCACCGTCAGTGCAAAAAAACCGTACACCACTGTCGGCACGCCCGCCAAGACTTCGAGGACCGGTTTCAAGATATTGCGAACTTTTCGAGGCGCGTACTCACTCAAGTAAATGGCGGAGATCAACCCCAGCGGGAGCGCAATCGTCATCGCAATCGCAGTAACCAACAACGTGCCACTGACCAGCGCCCAAATCCCAAAACTCTTGGTGTCGCCGAGCATCGGTGTCCACTGCGTCGATCCCAAAAAGTTGCTGACCGTGACCCCTTCCATTGAAAAGAATTTCAACATCTCGGTGGTGAGCACCCACAAAATTGAGGCTGTGATCAACAGCGAGAACAGCCCGCACGAAATCAGCAGCGCGTAGACCACCGACTCGCGGATCCGAATCCAAAACAATGATCGCCGCCTACCCGCAAGCAGCTTGCGGATGCGATCATCTAAATGCGAATCCAGCGCACCGGTGTCGCTTGCGACGACTGAACTCATGCCGAGCTTGCCTTTCTCATTTGCGTTGACGCTATTGGATGTCGACCAGGTTGGCCGTCGTGTAAACCTCCGTGATCGGGCCCTCGCGTTTCGCTCCCTCCGCGGTCAAGTAGTGCGTGCCGGTTTGACGCGACTTTAATCTCGCCGCTGCCGCCGCGTAGACTTCCTCAGGCAAGGCGACATAGTCGCTCTGGGTCGCCAATTCGGCAGCGTGATCCATGAAGAATTTGGTGAAGATCTTTACCTCGGGACGCGACAGCGACTTCGAGTTGACATAGATGAAGAGAGGCCGACTGAAGGGAGCGTACTCACCATCCTTGATCGTCGCGGGCGTCGGCATCACCGCTTGCTGGGTTTCCGGGTTGACGATCGGTACCGCCTTCAACTTGTCTTTGTTTTCCTCGTAGTAAGCGACGCCAAAGAAACCGATACCCGAGGGTGAACCGGCGACGCCCGTTACCAACACGTTGTCGTCTTCGCTCGTGCTAATGTCCGCACGAATCGACCCCTCTTTGCCCGCCACAACCTCGAGGAAGTAGTCGAACGTACCCGAATCGGTCCCCGGAGAGAAAACCTTGATTTGCGTCGCGGGCCAGCCACTGCGGACTTCCGACCACGTCTCCGCGCTGCCCTCGGTCGTGAAGATTTTGCGGATTTCTTCCAGCGTCAATTGATCGACCCAGTCGTTGTCCTTGTGCACCACGAGTGTCAAACCGTCGTAAGCGACCGGCAATTCCACGAACGAGATCTTGGATTTTTTTGCGATCGCAAATTCGCTGTCCTTGATCGGCCGCGAAGCATCCGAGATGTCGGTCTCGCCCTTCGTGAATCGTTCGAATCCAGCACCCGTACCGGAAACGCCGACACTGACACCCACATTGGGGAACTGCTTGCGGAACTTGCTCGCCGCCGCACGGCTGATTAAGAAAACCGTACTGCTGCCGTCGATTTCGACGCGTCCTTGCAGTTCCGTGTTGACCTTGCCCGCGGACTGGGCTGATTCGGCAACCCCGCTGGCCGAGTCGATTCGATCCGCTTCCGTATCGTTCGCGCCTTTGCCAGCGACGCCGGATGAAGTCGACGGGCCGCAGCCGATCGTTGCAACGAACAACCCGAAACACGCCAAGTAGGAACCTAAGTGTCTCATCAAAATCGTTTCCAGGGAGTCGTTGGGGACTGTCATTTCAGTCAACAACGTACCACTGGGGGCATTCACTGACGAGTCTCGCTATCGTGTGGATCCCGTTAAGATTGTGTTAAGAATCGGCCGCTCGCGAAACAATGCAATCATCCTGCACCGTCGGTTGCCAACTTGCGGAAATATGCCTCAATCGCCTCGCGGTAGTGCGTCGGCAAGTCGCGACCGATTTGCTGGAGTGCCTCCTGACGCTCTGCCGGAGGCAAATTTCCCCATCCGCCATTGGCGGATTGATTCTTGCGATCGACGTCGCCATTGCCGCTGCCCCCCGCAATCTGGCTGTCCTGCATCGGTGAACCCTCGCCCCCCTGGCCGCTGGACTTACCCGAAGCTTGCTGCTGTTGTTGCTGCTGTTGTTGCTGCTCCTCTTCGATCTTGTCGATCAATTTCGTGAGCTTATCGATGATCTTTTGTTCACGTTCCTTGACGTCGTCGTTGGAGCGGCCGAGTTCCAAGCGGCGGCTGACGTCGGTCATCAACCTCGATATTTCATCGAGCGAGTCTTCCTTCATGGGCTTGATATCCGCGACCATCAATTGAGCGGTACGCGAATAACGAGCAGGGCACGCTTGTTCGTTCTCGAGCAAGCGACGCAAATCGATGAGCGCCTCCTTTTTCATCAGTAGCGCGTGATAACACGTTCCCCGAAAAAACAGCACGGATGCCGGGTCGATGGACTCAATGGGATCGACTTCAGCGAACGTCGGCAACGCTTCGTCATACAGTCGCTGGCGAACCAGTTCGCGACCGAGCCACACTCGAACGCTATTCCGCATCGACTTGGGCAGTGACTCGATGGCTCCGTAGCCGGGGGTATTCGGGTCAATGCTCGCAGCCGCCTCGGTAACGCTCTGGTCCGATGTTGCCACCAACTCGTCGACGACTTTGACGAGATCCTGGATCGAGGCGATGTAAGCGTCGAGGGGGTCAATGTCCTGCTGCTCGACCGCTCTCAAGAATTGTTCGTTGACCCGATCCATCTCCCCGGGCACGATACCGAGTTCATCGAGCGCCCGACGTAGAATACCGGACATATCCGAGGCGCTATACACCTCCCAACTGGCATCGCGTTTGAGCGTCTCGTCAGCTCGCGCGGTGTTCGAACAACCGAGCAAGACAACGACCCCCAGGGCTAACCGCCACGTCGTCAATGAGAACCCAGGTATTCGCTTGCGAGGCCATTCCGAAACTTGAACCGCCAAGCCATTAGGACTCAAATTCATGGTGAATTCCTCATCGGCATTCTCTAAGGTCACAGTCGTCCTCGCATTTCATTGGTTCCGCTTGAGTACCAAGTCACGCGTGATTCGGTACAAGCGATTTTGACGTTCGGAGAGGCCTTGCAGCAACGGTAACACATCGTCACCCGTCGTCTCACCCGCCTCCAGCATGCCGGCATAACGCTCCGTCGTGCTCTTGATTCGCGTCTCCATCGTACGGATCAATTTCAATTCGGCCAGCGATTCGACCAACGGTTGTTCGCCTTGGCCCTGCTGCTGGGGTTCGCCCTGCTGCTGTTCCTGCTTCTTTTGCTCCAGATCGCGCTGGGCCTTCTGCAGAGCTGCTATCATTTCCTCCAAAGCCGCCAGAATATCCTTTTGCAACCCCTGCGTGACTTGGTCAAGTTTGGTTTCGGCCAGTCGATCAGCGACTTTCGCGGTGTCTGAACGAATCGCGTCGACGACTTCCGGGAAGGCGACACTTGAGCCTTCTTCTCGCAATAACAACATAGCTCGGTCCGCCTCGAGGGTGATTTTTTTCTCCTCGAATGCCAATTCTCCCGCTTTGAGATCAGTTTGACGGTTACGCTGACTTTTCGGGGTCGCCGCCAAGGTTACGGTCGCGTCGAGCACCTTGGACTGCATCGCCGCCATTTTCCTCAGACGCGCCTCGAGCTTGGCCAGTTCTCGCTGCATCTCTTCCTCGCGTAACTGCCGCAAAATCCGCTCCAATCGATCGATCGCCGCGCGCAAATTTTCCTCCGCAGCCCGTTGGTCCTCGGCAGCC
This sequence comes from Pirellulales bacterium, assembly GCA_038256795.1. Classification (GTDB taxonomy): domain Bacteria; phylum Planctomycetota; class Planctomycetia; order Pirellulales; family Pirellulaceae; genus JBBSJZ01. Next base: position 12,866 of record JBBSJZ010000034.1, read on the forward strand.
GAATCTCGCTTGGCCTCGGCCAACTTCTGCTCAGCCTCCTGCATCTTCTGGATCGCATCTTGCAACTGCTGCTCCGCCTGCTGTTGAGGCGATTGCGGTTGCTGTGACGATTTATCTTGCTGCTGCTGAGATGACGGCGACTCAGCGGCTTGGCTTTCACTGCTTTCACCCGGTTTCGAATCACCCGGCTTTGACTCGCCCGGCTTTGGCTCACCCGGCTTTGGCTCACCCGGCTTTGACTCACCCGGCTTTGACTCGCCCGGCTTTGACTCGCCCGGCTTTGCCTCACCCGGCTTTGATTCGCCCGGCTCTGATTCGCCCGGCTCTGATTCGCCCGGCTCTGATTCTTCCGGCTTTGACTCGCCCGGCTTACCGTCCTCAGGCTTCTCACTCTGGGGATCGGAGTCTGACTCTTGTGGTTCGCCCTGTTTGGCTTCAGCTTCACTGGGCGTCGGTTCCTGGGGCATCGATTGCCGAGGTTCGCCCTCAGCCGAACCCTCAGGTTGATCTTCGCCGGACTCAGCTTCGGCATCCTTCGGCTGAGCCGATTCAGATGCTTCGTCCTTGGCTTCAAGGTCGGGCTTCTCGTCGCCCGCTAGCTCCTTGTTCAACTCCCGGGCACGGTCCGTGATCGACTGCTGCTCCTGTTCGACATCGCCCATCTCGGCACCATTTTCAGTCCGAGCACGGGTGCTCCGCTGGGCGCGTTCAATCCGTTTCAGATCCTTGATCATCTCAGCGACTCGCTGCTTTTCGTCGCGAATTCGCTTGGACCGATCTTCGCTGAGCAGCAACGTCAACAACGCCTCGATGCCCTCACTCGCCTCGCCTTGCCGAATCACGGCGTTTTGAAATTGATCGCTGGACAATGCTTCCGTCGCACCACGCAACTTCTCGAGCGTGAACTTGTCTCGCGATTGCTTGGCCGCCCGCCTCAATAGTGCCGCTCGCTCCGGGTTCTCGTCCGCCTCGACGTCGGCCAATCGCAACAACAACTCTTCGAGCTTCCCATACCGCTCCGCAACCCCGGTTTGCCGCTGCGGAAGCGTGGACGTGGTGGGTGGCTTCGTCGGTACCTGAGCGACCACGCCGCTAGCGTACAAACAAAGACAAATGCCAAACGATCTCGCGACGTTCATCGTGGTTCGGTACCGCTTCATCACTTGAACATCTCCAACACGCGTTTCTTCTGTTCGTCCTTGGTGTCCTTGAGCAATTGATTCTGGTCTTCGATCAATTCTCGCACCATCTCTAAAATCTCATTATAGCTCTCGAGGTCAAGCATCTTCTCCAACACCGCTGTCAATTGCAGCAACACCTCTTCCGCCGTCTGGACCGCCTCGGCCGTGCGCTGCGCAGCGACACTGGGCTGGCCCACGACCTGATCAATCGCTTGGATTTGATCGCGCAACTTCGCCAGTGGTCCGTTGACCACTGCCAACAACGGATCCCGCACTCCCTGGCCAATCCGCTCGCGGCGATCCACCGAATCGACGCGATTGTTGATCATTTCTGCGAGCAAATCGTCAAGTGACGCGGCGATCCCGGACAACTCCTCGGACGTCTTCGTCGCTTGCAATCCACTTTGCTGGACCCGCAACCGACGGACTTGTTCCTGACGCGTGTTCTCGGCCGGATCCGCTTGTTCGGCCTCGGCAAAACCGACTCTCCTCAACACGTCCAACGTATCTCGCAAGGATCGTGTTTCATCAATCGTTTGTTCCAATCGGCCTCTCAATCCCAGCTCACGACGCTCCAACAGCGCCAGCAGCTGTTCTGGCGTCACGACTTGCAATCGAAACATCTCACTGCGGGCCAAGTGGTCTTTACCGAGTGCGTAACCGTCGCCGGCTTCGGCGTACACATTCACCACGTCCCCAGGTACGAGTTCGGGCAATTTTCCCCCGGCGACCCACTCTCTCAAGTCGAGTTGAGCGGTGCCTTCACCGTCGCGATTCAACTTGGGCGTCATGCTCGCCGCAGCGATCTCCACGCCATCTCCGCCCGGAGCAACCGATACCGAGGTTTGCTGAATCGCGTAATCATCGGTGGCCGACACTTCGACCGGCAAATTCGCAATCGGCGTCACGGCCGAGCCGATGCCCTTGAGTTTTAATTGCACGACCGGCGGCTCATCGAGCACCACACCGAGGAAATAACGGAACGGAACTTGGGCGGAGATACCCTCCGGGTCACGCGGAACAAATTTCGCCGTGGTCGCCGTTCGCAAATCGTTCAAGCGAATGGCCACCTGCGTGCGATCGTCCGAATACTCCACCGCGTCGGGTGTGATCTCACCGGAATCGGACTGCAAATGGCTGAGCACGTCACCGAGCGGACGCGTACTCGTTGCCAAGAGCGTGACGTCACTGCCCTCGCGCAGCCGTAGTCCGGATTGATACTGTGTCTCCATATCAAACTCGCTGCTGCCCTCGCTCCGCAAATAGTCGGGATAACGGACACGGACGCTCATGCTGGTGAGTGCCGGCGGTTCAACCGCTTCGATGACATAATCGTCCAAGCGATCATCCAGCCCCCGCACGCTCACGGTCAACGACTGGCTCAGCCCACTGAGCGGCGGCCCGTCGAGCACAAACGATTGGTAACCCTCCTGCACCCGACCGACACGTCGCAAATTCGACTGGCCGCGTGTCCCATCCTCGGTGCTGTAATACATGGTGCATACCGTCGGCACGACCGAATCGTTCGCCTCGGCGCGAATTCGAAGCAGTGGGCTGCTGCCACGCGGTAATCGAATTTGCCGGTCCCTGAACTCCAACAGCTGTGGCGACTGCTCTTCATCATCCGTCGCGGTGACGATGGGTAACTCAATGCCGACCATCTCCAAGTGGGCACGCCGTGGCCAAGGCTCATCGGACCACAAGCTCAATCGCCGCGCCGCCCGCCCGAATGCTTCCGGGCTCAACACCGCGAAACCTAGCGCCATGATCAGCAGCGGTCCAGCGACCATGGCTTTCCGCATGATCGGTTGCCAGCGGAATACACGATTGGGATCGACCTCATCGAGCGCGCTGGCTGCCTGGGCATGAACCCGGCGAAGAAACTCCGGAGCGTGCGAGTCGCCATCGCGGCCCGGTCGGCCGAGCTGGACCGCAGTCACCAAACGTCCGCCCAGTTGCGGATGATGTCGCTCGACGAGCAGAGCCAAACTCTCGTCCGGCAACGGTCGACGCAACCGCGCCCACAGCAACGTCGCCACCACTCCCATCACCGCCAATGCGACCACCGCAAGCAGCACCCCGCGGGCTGACCTTGGCATCTCAGTTCCACCGACTTGAACCGGCAAGAAATCGATCAGCAAACCGATCCAAAATCCCCCCAGCACCACCGCGGCAATCGCGAGTGCCGAGTCCCACCAAATGTAACGCCGCACGCGCATCCGCAAGTTCGCGAGCAACGTCGACAGCCGAGGATCAAGGGTAAACGACGAAGGATTCAAACTCAGTGACTCCGCTCAACTGGAAACGCGTGGCCCGGAATTGACAACGCCCGATTGTAGCGAACTCGCTGGAGATTGGCGTGATACCCTTGATGCATCCCCTTTTTCGCGTCCGCGACCCGGTGATAGCGATCGTCACCGACAGCGTGGTGACAAAGAATTGTCGAAAAGGCTGGTGGAAATTGATGGCCGAATCGAAACGGAACAGATTCAATGATGCGGCACGATCGATATGGGCGTCAACGTCATGGATCAGGGCCGTTGGCCGGTTTGCCAGGTTGAGAAGTCGAAATGGGATGTGACGTCTGTCAAAAACGCCTCAGGGTTCATCGTGAGGTAAAGAAATGTCAACACCGCTGGCACGACCATCAGTGCGAAGGACCAAGCAATGAGCTTGAGCACATGACTCTCTTCTTCATCCTCCACCCCCTCCGCAGTCACCGTGCTGCGAGTGTCGAGTTGGCGAACCATTCGCTTCGGTGGCGGATGGTTGATTGCTGGTTCGCGTTTAATTGGCTGTGCAATTAGAACTGGGAACATGACTTTGGCCTCCGATTAATTCTGAGGGCGACGATGCATTGATTAGCTTCATCCATCCTTTGATTGGCAAAACTCGTTGCCGCGTCGTTGACTGAGTTTCCCCGTAAGTACCGCAATGGTTGGACCAATCGAGGAAACACCGTGAATTTCCAGGAAATTTGACGAAAAAGGCCCAGGAACGTCATCTGCCGTTCCCGTGGCGACAACTCGAGTTGACGTGTTGGTCGTTAACGCTGCCCCCCTGCGGTGCCAGCTTCCATCCAGCTAAAATCAGCCGATGAACCGATCGTTACCTAACATCCCGAAACGTGGCGAGCCCATAGCCGCCGACTTCTTTCGGTCCATCGCTGACTGCACCGTTGACTGGGAAAGTTGGTTGTCGTGTGCGGGCGATGTCTTGTGGGTGAACGAGGCGGTGCAGCGATTTACGGGCTACTCGCCGCTGGAGTGCTTGGCGATGCAGGATTATCCGCTGTCGCTGATGACTCCGGAGCATCGCGACAGGATTGCTCGCTACTTTGCCGAAGCTGGCCGAGGAAGCACGGAAAACTACATCGAGTTTGAGTGTCTGCACCGCAGCGGGTCGACGTCTTGGGTCTCGGTTTCCTGGCAACCGATGACAGACGCCAACGGACGTTCGCTCGGCTTCCGGGCCAGCGTACGAGATATTTCGGAGAAGCGACAATTGCGAGAACAGTTGCGTTTGCACAACGAGCATCTCGAACAACTCGTTCAAGAACGCACCGCACGGGTCGCGGAGCTAGAACAGCATCGCTTGAAGATGGAGAAGCTCGCGGCGCTCGGGGAACTGGCGGCGGGCGTGGCTCATGAGATCAATAATCCGCTCGCAGGCATTCGTAACGCTTTCGCACTGCTCAAGCGGCACATCCCCGCGGACGTGAAGCATTACGACAAGCTCGATTTGATCGACGGCGAGATTGAGCGGATCAGTGGCATCACCCACCAAATGTATCAACTCTATCGGCCGAGCCAGCAGCGGGCGTCGACATTCTCGCTCAAGAAGACGGTCGACGAAGCCATCGTGTTGGGATTGTCGATATCGCGAAAAGCGAACGTGAAGGTGGTGGCGTCACACACTCCCTCGGCCGGGTCAAAGGGGCTTGCCGCCGACGAAGTTATCCTACGCGAAGGTGAATTGAAACAAGTGCTATTGAACCTGATCCACAACGCCGTCCAAGCTTCCACAGCGGGCGGCCAGGTCGATGTCCAAGTCAAGGTGGATGCAAAACACGCAACGTTGAGGGTGACAGATCGTGGGCACGGCATCGCTGAAGAAGTGATCGAACGAATCTTCGACCCGTTCTTTAGCACGAAGACCGAAACGGTCGGCCAGGGTATGGGACTAGGGCTTTCAGTCACACGCGGGATTGTCGAGGCTATGAACGGAACGATCGAAGTCACGAGCGAACTGGGAAAAGGCGCCGAATTTGTCGTTCGCTTGCCACGACGTTTGAACGAAGATGAAACCGACTAATCGCTCCTGATACCATCGAGCGAACTTTCCCGACGCATGCAATCGGATTGGAATAGCAAGGATATGGAATTCAAACAACGAATCTTGATTGCCGACGACGAGCCACTTTACCGCGATACGACGGCGGACTTGTTGCGAGAGGAAGGCTACGAGTGCATTTGCGTCGAGAACGCTGATGATGCGATCGGACTGCTGCGCGAACAGACGTTCGACCTCATCTTGTCCGACTTGAACATGCCCGGCAACTTGAAATTGGAACTACTCAAAGAGGGCCGCACCCAATACTCACATATCCCCATGATCGTTGTCACCGGTGTGCCTTCCGTCCCCACGGCCATCGAGAGCGTTCGGTTGGGAATCGCCGACTACCTGCTCAAACCGGTCAAGTTTGAAGAGCTGCTCACGGCGGTCCAGCGCGCACTGCTGAACCCCGGGCCACCGGCTCAACCCGAAACGCAGCGGGTGCCGGAAATGGGCCAGCCTGGCAGGTTCCCAGAAATCATCGGTGACTGCCTTGCGATGCTGGAACTGCTGGATATCGTTGAACGAGTTGCGGCGAGCAACACGAACGTCTTGATTACTGGCGAAAGCGGCACTGGCAAGGAGGTGATTGCCAGCGCGATCCACAACCACAGCGCCCGTCGGTTGGGTGCGTTCCAGATTATCGACTGCACGGCGATTCCCGAAACGTTGTTCGAGTCGGTGCTGTTTGGGCATGTGAAGGGTTCGTTTACCGGAGCGATCAATGACCAACCGGGTTTGCTTCGTCATTGCGATGGCGGCACGGCTTTTTTCGATGAACTGGGCGAATTGCCCGCAACTTCTCAAGCCAAACTGCTTCGGGCGGTCCAAGAGCAAACCTTCACACCCGTTGGTGAAAACAAACCCGTGAAAGTAGACACACGATTCATCGGCGCGACCAACCGAAACCTGCAAGCCGAAGTCGATGCAGGGCGGTTCCGCCAGGACCTCTTCTTCCGGCTTGCCGTCATCCCGATTGAACTCGCGCCCCTTCGCAATCGCGGTGAAGATGTGGTCACGCTAGCCGAATACTTCCTCCGGCGGCTGCGCCCGAGTCACTCAGCGGTGAAGGGCTTTTCCGACAAAGTGATTGAATGCTTCCGTACCTACCGCTGGCCAGGCAATATCCGAGAGCTGCGAAACGTTATTGAACGGACCATCACGCTGGCCCGCGGCGAAATGATCGAAGTCGCTGATTTGCCACCACAACTGGTAACGCCCAAGCTCGACAGCGATGACGTGCTCGTGCTTACCGAGATCTCGCGCGACGTCGCTCTCGACAACGCAGACCGTGCTTACCTGACCGCTGTGATGAAGAAGCACAACGGCGTGATCGCCAGCGCCGCAAGGCAGGCCGGATTGTCGCGTCAGGGCCTGAATAAACTGCTCAAACGACACGGAATCGAAGCCGATAACTTTCGCTAGCGGGTCAAACTTTCCTGAGCAACTCAAACGCTTGCTGACCCAATGAACCCGACTTCGATCATCGGCTCGTCAACGTCGGTGCCATTATTTCCAATTGCGTCAACTCGCGTTGTCGCCGGTAACTCGAGTTGACGCTCGTCTCGCCGCCACCTTCGCGGTTCATGCCGCGATCCCCCAATTTTGCCGCAATCACCCGCAGCGGCACGAACGTTGCATCTGACGTTTCTTCACAAAGCGTGGCGTTTGGCACCTCACCCCAGGGAGTTCCAGTCATGTTGATGCGAAACCCAGACTGTTCCGTCGAACAAGAACATGGATACGAAGATATTTGCGATGTCGATGTCGATGTCGATGTCGATGTCGATGTCGAGCAACATCCCGTCGAGTTCACCCGTCGAGAGTTGTTGTTGGGCCAGTTGCTGTTGCTGGCGATCTTGTTTTTTATCGGGGTGATCCTGTAGCAGCTCACTTACAATTGATAATCACAAGGACGGTCGCGATGCAAAACAAGAACTGGAATCTTGAGAACGAGTGGCTCAACGAGTTCGCCGGAACTTTTATGGAACAGACACATCGGTTGGTGCGCGATGTTGTGATTGAACCAGACGACGATTGCCTGGTCGTTCGCGGGAATGCCCGATCCTACTACGCTGCCCAACTCGCCGTTCACTGCGTCCGAACTTTCAATCGCAACGGATCGCGATTTCTTATGACGCGGCTGTTATTGAACGTCAACGGACGACCACTCGAGCTTCGACTCGCGCACCCGGTCCAAGGGCCGCGAGTCGCAGCGACGCCATCGCAAATACGCACACGTCCTCGTGAGTTGACGTGCATTGAACCGTCGCCGAAACTCCCCCATTCACTACGACTTCGCCAACCTTCATGATCACTTCTCAAATGTTTGCGGTTACTCGAACCGATCACCACAGGCTTCGGACGTTGCTGGCCAGTCCCTACGTCAAGTCGATCGGTGACGATCACGGGCACTTACGGCAACTCGAAAGCAGGTTGGAACACGCGACCGTTGTCGAGCCGCCCGAGATGCTGCCCGATATCGTGACCATGAACTCGACGTTCAATCTGTTCGACCTCGATCGCAACGAGTCGGACACGTTCACGTTGGTGTATCCGGACGAGGCCTGCATCGCTGAAGGCAAA
>JBBSJZ010000035.1:0-20954 GCA_038256795.1 Pirellulales bacterium
CTGAAGTTATCTTGAACGATGGCGCGAAACACAAACACGCCCGTCGTCGCGCCACTGTCGAAATTCGCCTGATTCGGATCGGGACCCGTCGTGCCACCACTGGGAACCAGTCCACCGAGTAAGATCGCATCGCCGCCGCGAAGGGCGAGTTCATCGCTGAGGTTGAAGACGAGTTGCTGCTCGCCAGTCAGCGGCGCAACCGGCGGCGCTCCGCCGCTGAAGAAATCGGTGACCTCGAGATTGCTGAGATCAATGGCACCAGCGGTGGTGACGCCCTGCTCCGTCACCGAAAGCGTCGGAGTGAAGCTCGTGTCGAGTCGTTGACCATCGGACAATCGATCCGTCAGCGAAAGCCGATCAAACGCAAAGTAATCGGAGATTTGAAAGAGGATCGTGTACTCAATCGTGTCACCGGGACTGTAACCAACGCCACCGGTGTCGTTAACCAATGCTACCGATTTTTGCGTCGCGATTGACTTGGGTGTTAGCACATGCTCGGGTCCAGCCGCATCGACGACGACATTACCGGGTGCCGAGGAATCACGGACATCGATCGGTGTCCAGCTCGCGACGAGACGGACATTATTTTCCGAAACGGAGTCATCACCACTCGTCGGATTGAGCACGAATGCGGTATTCGCGTCACGAAAGGGAACGTAGAACGAATACACGAACGTCGCATCCGTGATTGCCGTCGTGCCCACGATGCTCGGATAGTTCACAACCGCTAAATTACCGTTCGGATTCGCCGGCGTCGGCGTCGGGAATATCGTATTCGTGCCCGTCGGTGTGATCGATTGGACGGAGACCAAGACCACGTTGTTGGGCAGCAAATCAATGACGTCCGCAGCGGTGAGCGTTTGGCCGCTGGCGACATCCACATTCACGCGATACTCGCGCAGAAAATTAGGCCCTGTCGCCGTTTCGTCTTCGGGGCCCAGATACGTTTTGCTGAGTTCAACGAGAGTCGGTGTGACGGTCGATTGTGGTGACCAACTTGCCGACGTCCCCACTTGGCTAACCAAACTCGGATCCGTCGACGGATTGTCGAGCGGATCGTTGCCGTAGCGAAACCCGCCGCGTGAGCGAATGGAAAGCGGAGTCGACAAATCGGCTAGAGTCGAGACTTGAGTATTGAATGCGATCGTCGCCGGTGGCTGCTCTGCGGTGAACGAGCCGAACGGCAACTCGAACACGAGCAACTGGTCGCCGGTTGGCCCCGAAACTTGGAGCGGGACGTTCGCGGCATTGACCGCGTAAGGGTGATTGACGGTCCCGATGTTACCGGGCCCCGCTGGAAACGTGATCACGGAGGTCACGACGGGTGTGCCGAGATACGTGGCCGAGTCGGCGATGTAACTGATTCCATCCGTGCCAACGCCGGCGACTCCGTCGGCGCCATTGCGAGCCAGATAGACATCAATGAACGGACCATAGCCAGCGTCGGTGGCGTCAACATTATCGAGTGTCACTTGGACTTGCGCCGATTCACCGATCATCACTTCGGCCGGCGCAGAGATCGTGACGGATGCGGTGGCCGCGAACACGAGTCGGTTCTCAAGACTTTCGAGGATCAATCGTCGCGATCGGCTTCGCCGTGATTGGTGTTGGTGGTTGCGAGCGGAGTTCATTGGACTCGATTGGCGAAACAGTGAAATCATCGTGGCTCGAGCATTAGTACTGGTATTGCAAACCGAAATTGAAACCGTGGACCCAAATCGAGCTTTCTTGGAAAGCGAATTGCGGATCGGGGCCGCCGCCTGGGATTGGCGTTGGCAAGTTGTCGGGATCGATCGACGTTGGTAGGTGATCGACGGCCTTCACAGCATTGTCGAGGTACATCAGCGTGTAGCCCAATTGCAGTGAAGTCTTGTCGCTGAGTTGACGCCGCAAGTTACCGGCGAGTTGGGGTACCCAAGCGAAGCGAGTCCGCTTGTGATGCCCACGGTTGGTCCACAACGCGAGTAACCCAGCGTCTTGATGGCTATCCAGCACGTCGTTGACGTATGTGTCCGTCGAGCCTTTCACATTGACCTGTTGATTAACAATCCCCAAGCCGATATCGCCTCTCAGATTCCAAATCCATTTGCCACGATTACCGCTCCAGCTCAAACCGAGCGGCACCATGGTGTAGATATTGGTGGCCGTGAACTCGTCTTTGATTTGAAAGTAGGTTCCAGGTCCAATCGCGCCGCCGGCGGGCAAGTCCGCACGCTCGTTGAGTTCAATGCTGTCGCGCAAGTAAAAGAATCGAAACCCCGTGAAGAATTCCAACCAACGGCACTGCGACGAGCTCAAGCAAAAGAACACGAGCGGGTCGATTCCGAGTGCGTTGCGTTTGTATTGAGATTGCAGTTGGCCGTTCACGATGCCTGGATAACTCAGCAGTTGTGCGTCATCGGCTCCAGTGCGTGCGTTGGCAAATGGCCGCGCCAGGATCGGATCGCCCCCGACCGAATGCGATCGAAACGTTTCAGTTCCTTCGAATAAAAACATCACGTCGAGCTCGAGACGTGAATAGATCTTGTCATCGGCGTACTGTCCGCCACGCAATCGCAATCCCGAATGAGGCCAGTCGCCGACGGTGTCGTTCCCATACAACACGGATGAACTTGGCGAGCTCAACAAGCCAGCGTCGTTGATCGACGTGCCGGCGGGGTTAGTCGTCACAAGTGCTGGCAGTGTGGAATGGCCAGCCCACCACAGCAAGTATTCGGCTTCGAGATATCGTCGCGGTCGCTGGAGTTGCCAAGGATTGAAGTCGACGATGTCATGCCCGGTCGATGGAACGGGGGCCACCGCCACGGGCGCATCCATCGGTGAGTCAGGTTCGGCGAAGATCGATTGTCCATCGAACGCGTCCAATTCGCCCGAGACTAATGAATCCTGAGCACTCGTGGTGTCATCAAGAATTACCCCGCCGAGCAGGCTCAGCGCTAGCGCAAGTAGCCCACTCGAACCGACGAATCGGCGATAATTCCATCGCTCGGTCGGATGAGGAATGTTTGAATGACTGGATCGCACGCTAATTCCATCTTGAGCCGGGTGTACCTCACTGGTGTGGTAGGGAGTAGCAATTGCGATGTTCAATCGTCAACTATTAATCTTCGATAAACGAGGCTGTGAAACCAGAATGATTGGATTCACTCAAGTTGAGGTCGCTACTCAATTTGTCGATGCATCATCCTATCGAGTCGATCTTGTCGCCAGTTTCGGTTAGTTGGTATCCCTATTCCATGAGCGTCTCGATGCCCATTGGATTGATCATTCGCTGGCTCGACCTGTTGTGGCGATTCACGGCCATGACGATGGTATTGGTATCAGGGTGCTCGAAGAGCTTTGGCCAAGACTTGCGAGCTACGGAACTCGTCTCAGAGGATCCCATGGCCGCGATGCCGATCTCGCCGGAGCTGATCGAATCCTGGTCAACCATGACGACGCCCGAGGTGCCGATCGAGCGTTTTCGTCGCAGCTTTTTCCAGGGCGCCGAGTTTCTTGGCGGTTTCATGGGCACCGGGATAGATGATTCGGTCGGCCCGGGGCAGAGCGGCGGGCTCGACGAGACGTTTTGGGAAGCTCGCTTGAGCTTCGGGGTGCCACTGGGCAGTTTGCAAAACATCTTGGCGGTGCAGCCATTCTTTCGTACCGAGTACTTGAACGGGCCGACGGGAATCGATGCCCCCGAGACTCTCTATGGGACCGGAGTAAACCTGTTCCAACGCAAGCAATGGAACGAGCGATTCTCAACCATTGTGCTTTTGTCGCCGTCGATTCGGAGTGACTTCACGACCAACGACAACGCGTTTCGGCTGTTCGGTTTAGGTCTTGTGAACTGGCAATGCCGCGAAGACTTGAGCTTGGGGCTCGGTGTTGTCTACCTCGCCCGAGCCGATCTCGGCGTGCTTCCCGCCGTCGGATTGACATGGACCCCCACACCGGACTGGCGACTCGATTTGATGATGCCACGTCCGCAAATCAGCCACCGATTGTGGAAGGCCGGCGGCAACGCCGAAGGTTGGGTGTTTGCCGGCGCGACCCTGAGCGGTAACACCTGGGCGGTGACGCGCGAGGGAGGTCCCCTGGACGGAGAAAGCGACCAGTTAACGCTCAGCGGGATTCGGATGTTCACGGGCTACGAGAAAATCCAAGCCGGAAATCGTGGCTGGAAGCTCGAAGCCGGGTACGTCTTCAACCGGTCTATCGAATACGAGATCGGTGATACCGACTTTGATCTCGGTAATGCGGCCTTCGTCGAAGCGAGTTGGAAGTTCTAAGCACGGCGGGTTTGTTCACGCGACGCGTCGCATGCGGGACGGGCAATCCCGAGTAGCAATTACGATGGATTGCCAGTGACTTAAATTGTGCTTGACGCGACTTTTCAGGACATTTCGGTCCCCTTTCAGTCTTCGATAGAGGCAACAGTTGCTGCGTCATCGATGTGTCCGGCTATTCTAATGGAGTCTGGCGAAAGTTAAGACCGGGTAACGCGTCTTCAGTGTACTTCGCACTCGACACTTTAACGGCCATCGTTGATCGGAGAATGCACCTTAAAATCGCGACACAATAAATCACGTTGGAAAATGATTTCCTAGCGGAAGAAAAATCCGCGTATCATCGAACGGCTTCAATCGAGTAACGCTTTGTAAATCACCCAGATCTTTCACGGCCAACGCTCTTTCTAGGTGACATCGGCAGGAGAAGTTGAGTTGCGCCGGGTATCTGTTGAAAGCATAGTTATCGAGGATGCACTTCGCACTACTTGACCTCAAATGGTAAGTTCACCATGTCTGATATTAAGTTCGATGACGTTGACTCCATCCTTACAAGTTTCAGTGAACTTGCTGACCTTCGATCGTCCGTCAATCGGCCCCATGTCTTCGGCGATCTGATTGTCATTTGTATAATGGCTGTGATCGCCGGTGCCGATGGGCCGCAGCCTTCTCCGGCATGAGCAACTCCGGTGCAACGGAAATCGACTTCGACACAGAAATCATGCCGCTGCTCTCCTAAACCGGGTGCAATGCGGCGAGCTGCCACGGCAGCGCCGCCGGTCAAGCTGGCTTCGCCTTTCGCTTAAGAACACGCTTGATTAAGTTCCTGCTCGATTCACATGGCTACGTGGAATACTGGACACACCGACTAGCCATTCAACTGCGATTGCAAAAACCAGGCGGCGATGGAGCCGCCGCTGAGGCGTTTTATCGCTGGCTGCAACAAAGCGTCGACGCGGACGTCGGCTCGAGTACCATTGGACGGCTTAGTCGATTCGCTCAACTGCCCGTCGAACCACTAGCGCCGGCGTGGAGTGTCGATGGCAAACACATTGGCGTCGCTTGCATCGATGGCAAACTCCGCATCATCAATACCAGCACCATTCAGCTCGAACAAACACTACCTGCCTTGGATGGCTGGGCGTATGCTTTAACTACTTGCCGCGATGGAAGTTTCGCGGTTGCAGGTTCCGATGGAGTGATTGTGCGAGTCGTTCCAGTTTGTCCTCGAAATTTAGTATCATTGTTCACACGTTGGTAAGCGAAGACTTGCCCGCGCAATTCAATCACCAACCGTCATCACTGCCCATGCTGTCTCAAATTCGCTTGTTTGCTTGCGTTCTCGCGGTGTCGCTACTGGGTACCGTATCGATTGCACAGGAGCCACAATCGCTACGGATCTTGTCCTACAACATTCACCATGCTGAGGGCGTGGATGGAGTATTGGATGTTGATCGCATTGCCGAAGTGATTCGCCAGTCGGGTGCCGACATCATTGCCTTGCAGGAAGTCGATCAGCGAGTGCGGCGGAGCGAAGGCGTTGATCAACCCCAGCAGTTGGCGGAGCTGCTGGGAATGCACGTTGCCTTTGGCGGTAACATTGAACTGGAGGGCGGCAATTACGGAAATGCGGTGCTGTCCCGATTTCCAATACTGCACGCTACCAACCACCTGCTTCCCAACGATGATGGCGGCGAGCAACGCGGCGTGCTGCAAGTTGAGCTTGGATTGTCGGAGTCACGGCGTATGACGTTGTTGGCGACACACTTGGATCACCGTTCTCAGAACCAACGGATGTCTTCAGCGACATTCATTTCTAATCTCGCGGCATCGATCGAGCATCCGGTATGTCTGGCGGGAGATCTGAATGCGACACCCGATAGCCCGGTGCTGCAGCGTCTCGAGCAGCACTGGACAAACTCTAGCGAACGATTGCATCCGACAATCCCCGTCACAAATCCGAAGCAACAGATCGACTTTGTGCTTTTCTGGCGCAACTCGCTCAACGCCGACGATGGAATCCAGCCGACGCAAACGCGAGTGCTCGAAAACACGGTCGCATCGGATCATCGAGGACTACTGACCACCTGGCGGCTGGTTCAAAAAGTTTCGCTGAGCGAGCCGATAACGCGAATCGTGTTTGGCTCGTGCATCAACCAGGAGCTTGATGTGCCGATCCTAGCGACGATTGCAGCGGAACATCCACAACTCTTGCTGATGCTTGGCGACAACATCTATGCCGACACCGAGAGCGTCGACGAGTTGCGCGCGAAGTACGCCCAGTTGGCTGGCAAGCCAGGCTTCCAAAGCCTGTTGGCATCCACGCGTGTGATGGCGACTTGGGACGACCACGACTACGGCCAGAACGATGGCGGTGCCGACTTTTCTCCGAGGGATGCGTTTCAAAAGGAGTTCCTTGATTTCTGGCGTGAGCCGCTCGACTCAACGCGTCGCCAGCGGCCAGGTATTTACGAAGCGATGACCTTCGGACCACAGGGCAAGCGATTGCAAGTGCTGATGCTCGACACGCGCTACTTTCGCTCGCCACTCAAAGTTGGCGAGAGGCGTGTTGGCGGCACGTATGTGCCAGACGACGATCCCGAAAAAACAATTCTGGGCGTGACGCAGTGGCAATGGCTCGAGGAGCAACTGCGGCAGCCCGCCGAGGTGAGATTGTTGGTGACCAGTTTCCAGTGCTTAGCAGCCGACGCCGGGCAAGAATCCTGGTCCAACTTTCCACACGAGCGACAGCGACTTTTAAACCTGATCAAGAACACGCGTGCCGGCGGTGTGGTTCTGCTCAGCGGCGATCGACATTGGGCGGAGCTATCTCAAGTCGACCATCCTGGCATTGAAAATCCGTTGGTCGAATTGACTTCCAGCAGTTTCAATCAAGTGCATCCACGCGGCACGCCTACCGACAACGCGAATCGGGCCGATCCAGAAACGTACCACCTGCCCAATTACGGGTTCATCCAAATCGATTGGGCTGACTCGCTTCCCGAAATTCGTCTGCAGATTCGCGACGTCGATTCGCGAGTGAAAATTGAAATCGTGCTGGGACCCGCAGCCCCGTAGCCTTCAATGATGCCTCGCCATTTGCTTGCACAAAACTGAAAGGGGTCAAACCTCTTTGATGATGCCCAAATCGCCGCTATGATCCGGGTTACACCATCGGGAGATAGCCATGCCACGACCACCCCGTGCTGACGAGGCAGGCGGTCTTTACCACGCTCTGAATCGCGGCAACTTGCGAGCGACGATTTCCACATGGAGGAAGGCATCACCGCGTTCGAGAGGATTCTTTACGAGGCGCTGCAGATCCGCCAGGTTGAACTGTTTTCGTTTCAATTGATGCCGATCCACCACCATTTGGTTCAGCGTCCGTTAGTTGATGGCGAGATGAGCCGGTTCGTGGGCGGGGTCGGGGGGACGCACACGATGCACGACCATGCGCATTACCACACCAGCTTGATGGGGCATGTCTATCAACAACGCTACAAAAGTTTCCCAATTCAGGACGACGAGCATGCGTTTCGATTCGCGCGTTGACGGACTGCATTGAGTGTGGAAGAACCTTGAACGTGGAGCGACCCGTCGTCCGTCAGTTCCGAGCTTCGGCGTTTGCGTAGGGGATCGGCGGGTCCCGAGAGTTAGAGTGGTAGCCTTGAGGCGATGCTTCGCTGAGCATTGCTCCCATGCGGCTAAAGCCTGAATTCCAGCGCAGCGGTCGGGTGTGACCCGAGTTCGGGTTCCCGGATATCGCGGATCTGCACTTGTTGGCAACCCTATGTTCCGTGAGACGACACGATGAAGCAACGTTAACTGGCCAGCAGACGACGAACTTAGTTCCGGCGTTTCCGCTTCGGATCGTCGAGGTCCCCGAGCCATCGTTCCTCGAGCAGACTGCTCTGGATCGCTCGGTCGATCAACTCCGGTTCGGCGGAATTCGCCAGCAGAGTGTTCGGCGAATGAGTGTCGTTTCGATTCAATTGGTTGATGACGTCGAGTGCGTCTGCGGCGCTGGCGAACCCGTCTCCGTTCACGTCGACATAATCGGGCGGATACTCTCCATTCGAAATGTTGAGAGTTAGCTCGACTCTGTTGGACTGGTCTCGATTGAGTGCGTTAATCACGGCTAAGGCGTCGGCGGCGGTCGTGCTGCCGTCGAAGTTGACGTCGGTGAATTGCAGTGGATTTTGCCAGGCCGGGCCCGTTGCAGCGAGCACGGTAATTCGGGCGGTCGCTAAGCTACTAGCGCGACCTTGTTCGAGATTGGCGATGCGATAGGTAAACGAATCGACGCCGACAAATCCGGCTTCAGGGAAATAGAAGTAGATACCTGGATCGTTGACGGCTGGAAGGATCGAGCCGTGAGCGGGTGGCTGGATAATGTGAGTTTGCAGTGACTCCTTTGTCGCTGGCGACCAGCCAGCGTGATCGCGATTGTCATTGGTCATGACGTTGATGACGGCGTACGGCTCGGCACGAGTAGCAAATGAATCATCGCTTGCTGCGGGTACAGTGGTAACGGTGGGACCGGGATGAATGGGTTTCACGGTGTACGCAAAGGATTCCGGTTTGCCGTCCAGCAAAACATTGCCGACATGGATTTCGATGGATACTTCTTCGGGATCGATCGTATCGACGACGCTCACCGGCTCCCAGACAAGTGTGTTGAGCCCATATCCATTGGCGACATTTTCGATTTTGATAGGGACCGACTTGCCATCAACGATCATCTCCACGGTTGCCGAACTGAAGTCCGCATCTTTGCGGGAGAGTGACCAGCGGGGAAACACCAATTCCTTGGGCACGTAACCCTGGGGCGGCCAGGAAATCCAGTCAGGCGATTCGCGGTCGACCATGGGTGTAATGGTGTAGAGAGCATTCGCGTTAGAAGTTGAGCCGATTCCCATGCGGTCCGTGAACGGGTTTTGAATCCATCGCCGATGTCCAACCGCCGTGTTCCCGCTGCCGGGATCTTCAATATATCCCGTGATCGCTCTGGGGCCAGAAACACCGAGAAACAAGTTCGATTTACCTGCGGCCACTGCACCCTCGGCTGTGTAGCACGCCCAGTTCATGTCGGGACTGTGCGACAGTGAATTCTGTGCCTGCATCATCAACGCCGCTTGCTGTGCATTTGCGCTGAATGTCGCATCGAGCTCGACGCCTTCGATCCCCGACATATTTCGGAAATAGTTCAACACCTTGAGGGTCGCTTCTTCGGTCCGACTGGACACTGTGCCCGCAACGCAGCCAGCAACGCTACCCGTCCACTCGACAGGCACATTGATGTTGGGTTTGTAATGTTGATGGTAAGCGGTCACAACGGCGGTCCGGTCAAGCACGTTGATCACATCGCCAGCCAAGAGTTGGCGGTTCTCGAGGCGTTCCAATCGCAATCGGCGGATTTTCATGGATGTCCAAGGAGTCGGAGGTAATCGCGAAGGATGACAAGTCAACGTCGTCTCGATGTCTCACTAAGCATCATAAGGTATCCCAGGGGTGGAGGCGTCAACGACTCTCCGGAGTCAATCCGATCCGTGGAAGCCTGGGTAAAGCTCAGCAATTTCTCGGCCTGTGATACTGTTATGGCCAGCACAATTGGTAGATCCGCTCTGATCCAAGGCTGAATCGAAAAGCTCCATGGAGGCGAAGACTTGGACGCCTTCTATTTTTATAACGATGCCATTCGATTCAATACGGCGCTCGCCGATGCCAGTAGCGGAAGCGTGGTACGACTCACGATTGCTGAAGGCGGGTTTGTTCTAACAATGACGCCATTTCGCGCCGTGATTCACATTTCGAAGCGATAGGCTGCAATACTCACACAGCACTCGCGCGGGCAGTTCTAGGACCCGACTCGTCATCAATGCAGGGCAGCAAATGAAGCTTAAAAAGCCACCATTGAGCTTCGCTTGACCAAGGTCTAGCCGGGTGGTTCTAGCTCGGGTATCGTATTCATCCATGAAAGAAGAATCCTTTACCGAGCGGCAGCGGCAGCTTCGAAACCTTGTCGTGATGGCATTAGCCGATGGCTCCATTGGCGAGCGTGAAGTTAATCTCGTCGCTGATCGATGTGAGCAACTGGGATTGCACGAGGATGACTTGCATCGAGCGATCAAATTTGGACTCGACGATTCGGCGGCGCTCGAGTTTCCAAGTGACAAGAATGACCGCGAGACGCTGATGCGTGATTTGATCCGCATGATGGCTGCGGATGGTCACCTCGAGGAAACGGAAAAACGATTATTCGCCTTGGCGGCTGCGAAGATGAATTTGAGTGTCGCCGATGTCGATCGATTGATCACCGAATCACTTTCGGGTGATGCGAAGTTCAAGGGTACGGGCGAGTAGACGTGGCGCGAATCTTGATCACGTCAGGTCCGACGCGTCAATTTCTTGACCCGGTGCGCTATCTCACCAATGCATCGAGCGGTCGGATGGGCGCGGCTCTGGCCGCGGTGGCTACCGAGCTCGGGCATGACGTGGTGATCGTGAGCGGTCCGGTATCGGTTGACTATCCGGCGGCCGCAAAGCTCATCCGCGTCGTCACCACCGATGAAATGCTTGAAGCGGCACTGCGTGAGTTCGATACGTGTGACGGAGCGATCGGCGCCGCGGCTCCCTGCGACTACAAACCCCGCTTCGTCAATCCGCAGAAGTTGTCAAAGACGGGTGAGCCGCTCGCACTCGAACTCATCGAGACTGAGGATGTCGTCGCGTCCCTCGGTCAAGTCAAACGAGACCACCAATGGGTCGTCGGCTTCGCCCTTGAAACGGCGGACCGACGATTCCGAGCGACGGTTAAACTCGAACGAAAGCATTGTGATTTGATCGTCAGCAACGGTCCTCAGGCGATCGATTCGGACCACAATGAAATCGAACTCATCGACCGTCATGGTAACGTCGTCTGTCACGTCGCCGGCGATAAGCGGAGCGTCGCGGCACGCATCGTCTCAGAAATTGACGCTCGTTTAATTCAACGCACTTCAACTACTACCGAATAGCCATGGACCTCAGTGTCAAGCTCGGACGATTGCAGCTCAAGAATCCCGTCATGGTCGCATCGGGCACGTTCGGTTACGCGCGCGAGATGCAGAACATCATCGACGTGCCGCGACTCGGCGGGGTATTACCCAAAACGATCACGGCGGAGCCTCGTGTCGGCAACGCGCCGTGGCGAACGGTCGAAACGGCTTCGGGATTGCTTAACGCCATCGGTTTAGACAATGACGGGGTGGAAACATTCCTTGAGCATCACTTGCCGTACTTGCGTGACATCGGCACTTCGATCGTCGTCAGCGTCGCCGGGCGCAGCGTTGACGATTTCGTCGCACTCGCGGATCGAGTCGGCAATCAACCGGGGGTCGATGCCATCGAATTGAATTTGTCATGCCCCAACGTGAGCGGCGGCGTTGACTTTGGCACCAATGCCCAATCCTGCGAAAACGTGGTCGCCCAGTGCCGTAAGAAATGCCCCGTACCGGTGCTCGCGAAGTTGACGCCGAACGTCACCCGCATCGCCGATATCGCTTCCGGAGCGGCAGCCGGTGGCGCCGATGCGGTGTGCCTCATCAACACGGTGTTGGCGATCGCGATCGATTGGCGGCGGCGGCGGCCAATGCTCGGTAACGGCATGGGCGGTTTGAGCGGCCCCGCGATCAAGCCGATCGCTCTGCGATGTGTGCACCAAGTTCGCCAAGCCGTCGATATTCCGATCATTGGCATCGGCGGCGTCCAATGCATTGACGACGTGATGCAATTTCTCGTCACCGGCGCGAGTGCGATTCAAATCGGGACGGCGAACTACTACGACCCCCAGGCATCGATGCGGATTCTCGATGAGTTGCCGGGGGCGGTTGCCGAACTGGGTGCAACCAGCGTGAGGGAGATCGTCGGTACGCTGGGAAAATAGCCCAATGACCTTGATTGACCAACGGGGTTTGCCGCCCTCGTAAAGTGTCAAACTAGCGATGTAGAACGCTCGGATTGCTGTTGATCGACTGACCGAAATGATGGGTTCCTTGTTGTCGATGATTGAGTCTTTTCCTCCACTCGTTGATCAGTCGATCGTGCTCAGCGGCGCGACTGCGTCCGGCAAAAGTGAAATTGCCATGCGGGTGGCTGAGGCCATCGGCGGTGAGATCTTATCGCTCGATTCGATCGCAGTGTATCGCGGTATGAATATCGGTACCGCTAAGGCGACGGGGGCCGACCAGGCTCGGATACCGCATCACTTGATCGATGTGGCCGATCCGTGCGAAGAGTACAGCGTGGCTCGTTTCTTGAGCGCAGCTCATGCTCGTGTTGCGGACATACGTGACCGAGGTCGCGTACCCATTTTTGTCGGCGGGACGCCGATGTTCTTGAAGGGCGTGCTGCGTGGTTTCGACCCGGGGCCCCCCGCGGATTGGGAGTTTCGTGCGGCTGTGGAGCGGGACGTGGAGCAGTTCGGTTTGGAGAAGTTGCGAGAGCGGCTTCGGCAAGTCGATCCGTTGGCAGCACACCGCCTCGACCCCGGCGACATGCGGCGAATGATTCGGGCGCTCGAGGTCGCTAAGAGCACGGGAACGCCGCTCAGTCATCGACAAATCCAATTCGATCGAGGCCGCGACGCTGGAAGTTGCCTGGTATTTTCGCTGCTTTGGCCCCGCGAGGTGCTGCACCAGAGAATCGAGGCCCGTGTCGAGGCGATGTTTTTGGGCGGTTTGGTGGAGGAGGTTCGTGGACTGGTGCAGGCCCATGGGGGATTGTCACGGACAGCGAGCCAGGCGGTGGGATACCGAGAGATTCTCGACTATTTGGACGGAAAAACGTCGCTCGACCAAGCTCGCTACCTGGTGCTCGTCCATACGCGTCAGCTCGCCCGCCGCCAAGAGACGTGGTTGCGATCTTTTTCGGAGGTGCGTCCGATTGCGTTGAATACGTCGATTTCCGGGGCCTCCGTCGCCGAACAGATCACAGGAATCGTGCGGAGCGTGGGGTCGGTCGTTGGCGCTGCTGACATGCCCGTCTAATCTGTGCGGCATGAGAGAACACCGCCTCGCACCGCTGACACGATTGATGGAAACGCTCGCCGAGCGAGCCAAAACAATGCCTGCGGGTTCATACACGACGAAACTACTCAGCGGTGGCCCCGAAACGATCGGTGGCAAGATCCGTGAGGAAGCCGAAGAGTTGATCGAGGCGGCGTCCGAAACGGGCGACGAGGGCCGCCAGCATTTCGTTTATGAAGCCGGCGACCTGATCTATCACACGCTCGTTTTGTTGGCCTGGCGAGGCGTCGACTTGAGCGAAGTCGCTTCGGAACTCGGACGCCGCGAAGGCACCTCGGGTCTCGTTGAAAAGGCGAACCGGCCGCCCGACTCGACTCTTTAACCCATCTTTTTCCTTCCTAGCAACTGATCATAATCCTCCGTGGACTCCGACAATAATCTCCGCATCGGCTTACCGAGCAAGGGCCGTCTGAACGAAATCGCCGAAGCGCTGTTGCAACAGGCGGGATTACAATTTCGTCGCCAAAGCCGTGGTCTATTCGCGCGCGTCAGTGGACTGCCCGTCGACTTGACGTTTCTGCGTACCGATGACATCCCGACGCTTTGCGCCGAAGGTGCGATCGACATGGGGATCACCGGCAGCGACTTGGTCGAAGAAGCTGGAGCGGACGTGATTTTGCGGATGAAGCTCGGCGTCGGACGTTGCCGCTTAGCGATCTGTGTCCCCGAAGATTCCGATATCCGTTCGCCGGGTGACTTGCATGGCAAACGGATTGCGACGAGCTTCACCGCGATCACCGAGCGTTATTTGAAGCAACACAACGCAACCGCGCATCTGGTATCGCTCGCGGGTAGCGTCGAAGTGATGATCCAGCTCGGTGTGGCCGACGCGATCGTCGACCTGGTCGAAACTGGTAGCACGCTCGCCGCGAACCGATTGCGGATTCTCGAAGAGATCGGGCATTACGAGACGGTGTTGATTCAAAATCAAAAGCTTCGCGACAGCGTTACGGCCGATCGCGTCGTTCGTCGCCTCGAAGGCGTCGTGATCGCGCGAGATTATTCGCTAATTGAATACAACATCCACAAGGGAAAATTGGCCGAAGCCGAGTCAATCACGCCCGGCTTTAACTCACCGACATTATCCACCCTCGAGGACGATAATTTCTACGCCGTCCGCGTGATGGTGCGCCGCAAGGATGTCATCGAAACGATGGAACGGCTCGAAGCAATCGGCGCGACTGCGATCTTCGAGATGACGATCGCGAATTGTCGATTGTGAGCAAGCTGTCGACCAATCGTCTGGACGGCTATTGACTTGGGGATGACTGGGCTGCGGCAGCCTTCTTCCTGCGTTGGGCTGGATTCTTCTTTCCCGCTGCGGGGTATGGCTTCACGTGAGCACGCACGGCCCAGACGTCCCACTTTTCTCGGAGTGACATGACCAGTCCAGGATTCTCACTGGCGAGATCGTGTTGCTCGGTGCGATCGCTGGTCAAGTCAAAGAGCTCCCACTTGCCGCCGCGGCCTTTTCGCACCAGCTTCATATCACCGACGCGGATCGCGGCGTTGCCCTCGTGTTCCCAGTAGAGAGCGTCTCGCTGGAGAGCCTCATTGGCGAACGCAGTGACAAGACTCGTGCCCTGCACCGGGGTGATCGCTCTCGAGTTAAAAGTCGCAGGGTACTTGGCATCACTGATATCCACGCATGTCGCCATCACGTCAATGAGGTGCGACGGCTGAGTCCGTAACTCGCCACGGGCGGCAATGCCGACGGGCCAATGAGCAACGAGCGGCGTGGCGATACCGCCCTCGTGGTTGTAGTGCTTGTACAACCGAAACGGCGTATTTTGGGCGTACGCCCAACTTTCTCCGCAAAACCATTGGGAATCGAAATGCGTCGGATCACCTTCAGTGCGACCCTCGGGACCGGATTCCGCGTTACCACCGTTGTCGCTCATGAACAGAATGAGCGTGTTATCAAAGACGCCGCGCGCCTTGAGCCCGTCGACGAGATCACCGATCGAAGCGTCCATCCGATGAACCGTCGCCGCATACGTTGCCATCAAGTGATCGAAGCGATCTCGTTGCTCGGCCGAGACTTCGGACCAGTCAGCGACGGGTTTTGGTAAACCAGTCTTGACCCAGGCGTCGTTGATGATGCCGAGTTCTTTTTGCTTTGCGAAACGAGCGCTACTGATTTCACTCCAACCCTCTTGGTACTTGCCGCGAAATTGGGCGATCGCTTCCACCGGCGCCTGCAACGGGAAGTGCGGGGCGTTGTGTGCGAGATAGAGGAAGAACGGTTTCTGTTCGCTGACCGCTTCGTCAATGAACTTTAATCCCTGGGTCGTCCACAAATCGGTGCTGTACCAATCCGTGGGCAGACGCGGATCATCGTTGGCGATCTCGGTACCGTTCAAGAATAAATTGGCTCTGGGAGAGCCTCCGAAATAGAACCCACCTGCGGGCGCGTTGAGGCTGCGAGCGAAACCACGTTCCCAAGGGACAACACCCAGGTTTTGGCCGACGTGCCACTTACCTGTCATCGCGGTGAAGTAGCCCGCGGTGCCAAGCACTTCGGCGATCGTGACGCACTCGTCATTGAGGCGTCCACGGTATCCGGGCACGTGATCGTCAGTCGTCATGTGACCGATGCCCGCTTGGTGCGAGTACAATCCGGTGAGTAGCGACGCGCGAGTCGGACAACAACGACCGGTGTTGTAGAACTGGGTAAAACGTAAGCCACCCGCCGCGAGCGCGTCCAAGTTCGGAGTCGGAATCTCGCTGCCGTAGCAACCAATATCCGAAAACCCCATATCATCAACCAAAATGACGACGATGTTTGGCTTTGCCGCTTGCGCCGAATCGACCAGCGCTAAACTGCTGGAACTACTGACGAGCAAGGCCAAATAGAACTGGAACACGGCGGATCGCGACATGGTACTTCGATCATCAAGAGGTGGTGGTTTGTATCGACGCCCGACCCCGATTGTAATCGAGTTGGATCGCGTCATGGCTCTGAACTTGTCCGCCAAAGTATCGTGGCGAATGAGCGAGCCAATGAAATGGTCGCTCACTCAAGATTCAGCATCGAGAGCGGGCGTTCGATTGCCCGCAATTTAAAGGAAGTCGCCGAAATAACGTAGCTTGGTACACACCGAGTCACGACCCCGCGATCGCGAGAGACTCACGCAACCACGATGATATCCGGTGACACACATCACATCTTCCCGCAAACATCCATCGAGAACATGGGCGTTGACGACATGGGTTGCCGTCGCGATCGTTGCCAACACACTCACGATCATTGACTGGATCAAAGGATACATTGAGCTGGCCGATGTGTTCGATGACACGAAAATGATTGCCGAGAGTCAGGTTTTGATGGAGGGCACCCTTGCCAGCCATAGAGTTCTCAGCGATTCAGAAAACCACGCGCACGGCATCGATAGCATTGGCACGTTCATGAAGATGAATCCGATCAGCTCGCGATGCTGACGAACGAATCATTCGCACGGATGGCCGTCCTTCAGCAAACAGATGTGGATGGCGACGCCGGATCATGGCGTTTGAGCCAGTATGTTTATCGCGAGTGAAATTAGAGTGAAAGGTGGCGGACGGTGATGCCGTGACAACGCAATTACCGATGCAAAAATCGTCAAAGCGTCGGACTCGACTACAACATTCATCATGCGGAAGGCATTGATGGGCGTTTGGATGTCGAGCGCATTGCCGAGGTGATTCGTCGGTCGGGTGCCGATATCATTGCATTAGAGGAAGTCGACAAGCGAGTGCGGCGGAACGAGAGCGTCCACCAAGCCCAGCGATTGGCGGAGCTGCTGGGCATGAAGGTTGCCTTTGGCGGTAATATCGAACTCGAAGGCGGTAACTACGGAAACGCGGTGCTTTCGCGATTTCCGATCACGAGTGCCACCAATCATCTGCTGCCCAACGATGACGGTGGCGAGCAACGCGGCGTGCTTGAAGTTGAGCTGGCGCTATCCGATTCGGAGCCGATGACATTGTTGGCAACGCACCTCGATCACCGCTCCCAAAACCAACGGATGTCGTCCGTAACTTTCGTCTCGGATCTCGCCGCATCGATCGAGCATCCCGTTTGCCTCGCCGGTGATTTCAACGCGACACCGGATAGCCCGGTGCTGCAGCGACTACAACAGGACTGGACACGCTCGAGCGAACAAGAGCATCCCACCATCCCGGTCATGGAACCCCAGCAACAAATTGACTTTGTACTTTTCCGCCGTCCATCGCAGGACGACGACTACGGCGTTAATGCGGCGCTCACACGCGTACTCGACGATGACGCCGCATCGGATCACCGTGGCATCTTGACCGAGCGGAATTTGGTACGCCCTGCGAACCGGCACTAATCGAGATTCGCTTCAAGCATTGCAGCCAAACCCGGCGAGTTCGTTTGCAATGATATTTTCAACCGCGCGACGTTCTCCGGATCTAGTTGGCTGGCGAAAATTTGCAGTCGCGCTGGGGTCATTTGCGATTCGACCTCGGGGCGGCGCAAGATCGTGTCAATCGTGTACGTCCAAAGCTCATGGAGCGTCCTCGCAGTTCCCCGCGTGCTCGCGAATCGGATTAATCTTCCCAGCGATTCGCGTTCGTAGAGCGATGCATTTCTTGCCAAACTCAAGAACCGCACGAACAGCTCGTGACGTTCGTCGTTACCAGGCAGCATATCGATGTAATGGAGCATCATTTCGAGTCGATCTGGTGCCGCATAGAAATCGGTGAACTCGCGCTGGACGAACAAGCGACGTAGCAAGAGATTGCGATGATTGTCGCTCGGTTCCTGGGCGATCGCCAGCTCGACGATCGATAGGTCGTCCTGTGCGGCGAGGCTGTGAAGTACGTCTTTGGCGGTCAACCAGTTGGCCACGACTTCATGACGGGGTGCGCTGAATTCGTCGGCGGACATCACGGCGATCCATTCATCGAGCTCGCCACGGTGGATCATCCCGACCATGATCGGTGTACTTTGGATCGATTGCGTGTAGACGGCATGGCGAGTCCGTCGATCCGTCGCACGTTTGAGCAGCGACTGGACAGCCGTGAACTCACCGCTTTCGATGAGCGTGGAGAAGACTTGCAGTCGCGTCTCGGTGCTTCCGGTGCGGTATTGCCGAAACAACTTGGCGATGTGCGCTGGCAAGTCGGGGGTGATACCAAAGTCGAACTCCGCAAGAATCTGTGCGGCGCGTTGCCGAGCTTCCAAGTTATTGCTAGCGACAACTTCGCGCAGAGCCGGTTCGGCTGCGGCGCCGAAACTCCACAGCGCACGCGCGGCTCGTTCGCGATCCGAAAAGCTGTCGCTATCAAGCTCCTCGATGGCGGTGCTAACGTCATCCTCACGCGGCTGCTCGGCGTGAACGACGGTGGCGTGATGAACCAATGCTGAGAATGCAATCGTTCGAATGATGGCAAGGCTTGGTTTCATCACTTCGATCCGTATGCTTCGACTTCGGTTGTAAAGCCGAACTTTCGGTCGAATCCACCGACCTCTTGGTCGTAGGCGTCTTTGTAGTCCAGCCGAATGAACCTTGCCGCTGACTTCGCGAATGAAAGCGTCTCGCGATGAGCCTCGCCGAGTGGGAAGACATGCTCACCCAACTCGTGGAATGATTTGCCGTCTTCGCTAATCGCGACAGCGACGGTTTTGGTCGAACCAATATCGGGTGTGCCGAAGCGAATGGTGTCGATCGATCGTGTCGCTTTTAAGTCGATGGTCACCGACTTGGGAAAGTTCGTGGCGATACCGGTCGCAAAACAGTGGGGAGCGCGAGTCTCCCATGAGCCGTCGGTCAAGCCCGTCGCCCAACCCCAGACGTTCGGATCACTGCTCACGACCGAGCAGTCGCGAGCAAAGTTCTGGCCCAATTCAGGATCGATGGGCCAGTGTGAATGAAAGGCTGCGGCGGGCAACCCATCAATATCCATTAGGTTCGGCATCGCCGTCTTGTGCCAGCCGAAGCGAACTTGTCGGGGTGCCGAAATCTCATGCGATTTCACGATCACGCTATTTCCTTCGATCTCGGCACTCGCGAGTTTGAAAACGCCGTCGCTTCCCGCGACCTCAAAATGTGTCAGCGGCTTTCCATCGCGAGACGCCAGGCCACTGTCCGCATGATCAAATTGCACTCGGATCGAATCGCCGGCAACTTCGAAACTTCGCAGCAGAGGCCCGTCGGGATCGACTTTGACTCCGTTGAGATTGGCCCCACGAACGTGGTTGGCCAACGCGTGTAACGCCAACCGCCGTGCGACCTCTTTTTTACGGGCCGGATGGATATCACCAATCTCAGCGATGTCCGAGATCACGGCCATACCGGTATCGCGATCGCGTGCACACTCTCGCTGTGCGACCCAGAACCGCGGCAAGATTTCGCTATCCTCGTCACCGTATTGGTACGGCGCAATTTGGACAAAGTAAAACGGCAAGTCATCGTTTTTGAACGCTCGCCGCCAGGACTCATGCAGTGCACGTTGTTTCGCAATATACCCGAGCCCTTCGCCGTGATTCGATTCACCTTGGTACCAAATCGCTCCGGCGATCGACATCGGCACGAGGGGATGGATCATCGCGTTGTAGAGAACCGTTGGGCTGCCAGGCTCCAACGCCAATGCTTCGGGCTGGGCGGGCATCGACGGCACCGGCTTCGTCTCACCCAGTGCAGCTTGAGCGGATTCCACCCATCGGCTAACCGCTTCAAGGTGTTGTTGTTGGGTTTGACGGTACGATTCGCTTCCGGGAACACGAGGGCGAACGCGGGTCGCAATCTCACGTGTTCCATCGATCGCGTCCAAGCCTTCGAGGCTTGTCCAGGGTTCGATCCGCGTGCCACCCCAAGCGCTTTGAATGATACCCACGGGGACATCCAAATCTTGGTGAAGCTTGAGTCCAAAGTAGTAACCGACCGCGGAGAAACTCGCCGCGGACTCCGGGCTGCTCACGGCCCAACTGGCGTCGACGGTTGACTGGGGCGTCAGCGCCGTGGTCAACGGAACCGCGAACAAACGCAATAGCGGGTGATTCGCTTTGGGAAGGTCCGCCGCACTATCGGGCTTCATCTGCATCTCCCATTCCATGTTCGATTGGCCAGATGCCAACCAAACTTCTCCCACGAGCACGTCGTCAATCGAAACCGGTTGATCCGACTGGGTCGACGTTACCTGAAGCGTTCGCGATTCACTATTGGCCGACATCGGATCAAGCTCCACGGACCAATTTCCGTCCTCGCGAGTGACGGCCGTTTGAGTCTGGCCGGCAAACTCGACGCGGATATTCGCGCCGGGATCCGCAGTCCCCCAAACCATCACGGTGCTTGCTTGCTGGAGCACCATGTGGTCGGTGAAGACGGGGGCGAGTTTCACGTCGCCCGCGGTGGATTCAGCGGTGAAAAGCATCAGGATCGCAAAACCAATAACCGGGATCGTGAAACGATTCATAGCAAGAACTTTCGGGCTGGCGATTTTGGGTGGGATACTGAAGCGATTGTAGTGGTGAGTCGTGTTCGTCGGTGCGGTCACAAGGGCAGTAACGATTGTGCAGGTGCTAGGGAGCCAATGGTAACTTGGCGATCGATGCCTTGCACGCTGATTCCTAGCGATTCAACCGCGAACGGTCGGGTTGCCGCTGGCACTA